>WRIP01000189.1 GCA_009782665.1 Oscillospiraceae bacterium | reverse complement strand
AATCGGAGTTGGACAAAGGACAGTGTTCCGGAGAGGAGCAGGGATGGATTGACGCAGATGAGGTCAGGATGTGTCTTGAGGAACGGTATAGTGGTTAAGAACAGATATTCAATCGCCGCTATACAGGACTTGGAAGAAATAGGCGACTATATTGCTGACACACTGAAAAGCCTGATAGCCGCTTTGAATACTGTAGGAAAGATTCAAGACACCGTGGACAAACTCACGAGCTTTCCCCTCATTGGTTCGCCGTTGTCATCCATCGAAAAAACAGACACAGACCATCGCTTTCTTGTCAGCGGGAGTTATCTTGTGTTCTACCACGCGGAAACAGACAATATTTACATTGACCGTATCCTCTACGGCAGGCGGAACTACATAAAAACCCTGTTTGGCAACGCGTCGATGGACGATTCTAAACAGGTAGAGTAAATTAATGCTTAAAGCAATCGTTACATGGTATGTGACGATTTTTATGTTCAAAATCAATTGAATTGAGGCAATCAAAATGGCATATAATACGGAGGTAAAGTGAAAAACCAGATTCCAGAGTTAGAAAACCGAAAAAATACACTAGTAAATACCAGAATGATTGCATGCACTGGTACTCCAGACAGTCAGATACTACCTTAAAGGTTAGAATGATTGATAAAACCATGTAGAATCATCGAAGGTGCAGATAGATAATTGTACAGAACAAACCGAATATTCATTTCCTCTCAGTTTGTCAATCCTCGTATTGCGAATAATTATGTAATAATATATATTATGTAGTATCCAAATACATGTTTCGAGGAGCAGTCAAGATGAGAGATGAAACTAAAAGTTTGCATTCCGGATACACACCTAAGAACACCGAACCCCGGGTTATGCCTATCGTTCAGAGTACAACATATGTCTTCGACACGGTTGAAGAGATAGCAGCGGTATTTGATGATCCTACCAAGAACCTCATATACTCCCGTTTTGCTAACCCCACGGTTATGGCAGTCGAGAGTAAAATAGCGGATCTTGAAGGTGGAATTGGAGCGATGTGTACTTCATCCGGACAGGCAGCAACACTGCTTTCTATCCTCAACATCTGCTCTGCTGGTGACAGTATCGTCAGTTCTACAGAGGTTTACGGAGGTTCCATCAATCTTCTTTCTTTCACCTTAAAGAAGCTGGGTATTGAGTGCATATTTGTAAACCTAGATTCATCTGATGAAGAAATACATGCAGCATTCAAGCCTAATACCAAGGCCTTTTTCGGTGAAACAATAGCCAATCCTGCTCTGTCGGTAATGGATATTGAGAGTTTTGCAGGTATTGCACATACTCACGGTGTACCGCTAATCGTCGACAATACCTTTGCTACTCCTGCTCTCTGCAAACCATTTGAGTTTGGAGCAGATATAGTAGTACACTCAACGACAAAATACATGGATGGTCATGCATTACAGGTAGGTGGTGTAATAGTTGATAGCGGGAATTTCGATTGGACTAACGGTAAGTTTAATGATTTCACCGAGCCTGATGAATCATATCATGGGATCTCTTACACCAAGGCATACGGTAAGAGTGCATATATCATTAAAGCTAGAATGCAGTTGATGAGGGATTTTGGCGTATATCCCTCAGCCCACTCTGCGTTTCTACTCAATCTAGGATTGGAAACACTCCCACTTCGTATGAAGCAATACTGCGAGAATGCACTTACTGCTGCAGAATTTCTTGAGAATCAAGCACAGGTTGCCAGTGTAAACTACCCTGGCTTAGCAGGTAATCGCTACAATGTGTTAGCTGAAAAATACCTTAAGGGTTCAAGTGGAGTGATTTCCTTTGTACTTAAGGGTGGAAAAGAATCCGCCATGAAGTTCATCAATGGTTTAAAACTCATATCCAACCAAGTTCATGTTGCTGATATTCGCAGCTGTGTGCTTCATCCTGCCAGCTCTACCCACCGTCAACTGACCGATAAACAGATGATTGATTCGGGAGTAAACCCCGGTATGATCAGATTTTCGGTAGGATTAGAAAATATTGAAGACATCATCCAAGACCTAAAGCTGGGTTTTGCTGAAATCGAGTGACGTATGAAACTCGAAAACTATCTTATGATGTTGGGTTTATGAAAAGGAAGACATAATGAGACTGGTTGAAGTAGTTGAATATGATCCGAACTGGAAAGATGAGTTTGAAAAAATCAAAGGGGAGTTACTCAACGTTCTTGATGGTTACGTTATTGCCATTGAGCATGTTGGAAGTACCTCTGTTGAGTTACTGGCAGCTAAACCCATAATCGATATCGACATAGTGATGAAAGACTATAACAGCTTCGAGCTCATCAAGGGAAAACTGAGTGAGATTGGGTACTCCTACGAAGGTGACTTAGGGATAAAGGACCGACATACATTCAAATACAGCGATAAACCTCATCTGATGAACCATCATCTCTACTGTTGTCCCGAGTACTCAGAGGAGCTCAAACGACATATTTCCTTCAGAGATTACTTAATAACTCATCCTAAGGATGTGAAGTGGTATAGTAGTGAAAAACTAAGAATAGCAGAATACTATCCCTTTGACATCGATAAATATATGATTGCAAAGGCACCTGTTGTTGCTGAGAT
Organism: Oscillospiraceae bacterium; assembly: GCA_009782665.1. Classification (GTDB taxonomy): domain Bacteria; phylum Bacillota; class Clostridia; order Oscillospirales; family Ruminococcaceae; genus WRIP01. The sequence goes on along the minus strand of WRIP01000189.1, from coordinate 706 downwards.
ACTCAGAAAAAGTGAAACTCAACAATAACCGTGACAGTACCAACAGGCGAAACGTGTTAAAGCATAAATATATTGCCCTCATCACTGACAATGATGAGGGCAAAGCTATATTAGAACAATCATAGAACTAGCGATAAAACAGAAAACCTCGATTTGCTGATATAAAAGTGAAGAACGCATTTGCGATGAACAACGAAAGCAACGAGCAGTGATTGATTTCTTCCTTACAGAGACAGAGGAAAGCACCGATGATTGCAGTTATGACCGATTGAATAATACTGTTCGAGAGGATTCCGAGTAACCCCAAGAGTAACGCGGTGTATATGATGGTTAGCGGAGTGGAGTTGAATACATCATTCAATCGCTTGAAGCTAAGCCCGTGAACCAATACGACCTGTACTAAAGATATACCGAATACCGAATAGAGAAAACTCAGGCAAAGCTGTAGTATCGAGGGAGTATCCATATCAAGTGAAGCCGGTTTCATTCCTAAGAAACTAGGCAGTACCAAAAGTACAAAGCTCATGACAATACCGATGACTAAACCTACGATGACCTGTGGTAGTATAAACTCCGACTCGTATCCGATATCTGCAAACGTTTCTTTATGATTACGCATGGATAGTATAGGATATGGCAGAAACAATAATGAGGAAACGAGAAGCAGTAATAGATGCAGTTCTTTAGATAACCCTAAAAACACAAG
>WRIP01000188.1 GCA_009782665.1 Oscillospiraceae bacterium | reverse complement strand
TATCATATCCTGGGAACAGTGCTTTTCCATCATGACCCCGATATTTAATGCTCTCAACTCGATTCATAGCGTCAATCTGACCCACCGCGGAGTTTCTCCAGAGACTATTATTCTCTCGAGAAATGGAGATGTAAAACTATTCGGGTTTGCCACCACCTCAGTGAGAACCAAGGGTACCGACTTCGCCTGTAAACTCTTCTCGGGGTATTCAGCTCCCGAACAGTATTCCACTGCCATGTGGCAGTCTACCGCAACCGACGTGTATGGTTTCGCTGCCACCATATATCGATGCATAACCGGAGCGGTTCCTCAGGATGCCGATCAAAGAAAGGTTTACGATAATCTAGTACCGGCTGCCGAACTCAACTCAACGGTACCCCAGCATGTATCGAAAGCCCTAATGATGGCTATGCTTGTGGATCAACAGGCGAGGACCCAAACCATATTGGGTTTTAAGCAGATGCTTACCTCCTATGTGTCTCAGCCGGAAGACCGATTTGTCAGTGCAAACTCATATCCTGAGCAATCTGAGTTACTATCAAATATCGAAGACCAGGATAGTTATACTGGAGAGTTGGATCCAGTACCGACTAAAAAGCGATATCGCGGATTAAAGGCGTTACTCATATTCTCGATTGCTGTTTTTGCGGTGATGGTTGGTGTATTCTTTGTGTTTAAAAACATAAATGGAAAAACTACTGCATATCTGAACGAGGAGTCTTTGGAGTTTGATGATTACCTCTTGATTCCGAACTATGCAGGGTATATGCTTGACGAACTAGACGGTAAGTTTGATACACAGAACTTCATCATTGAGATTGAACCAATATTTTCTGCTGGCGAACCGGAAGGGAAGATTATATCTACTTCACCTCCCGAAAATTCGACCGCTCGTAGGGGCGATGTCATCACTCTGTATGTCAACATGTCGCGTATAGTGACCATGGTCGACTTCACCGGTCTGTCCTATGAGAATGCCGAACTAGCACTTAAAGAGTTGGGAATAGCTAAGGAAAACTACGAAATCATACAGGAAGAGACACGTGAGGCATACGACTATACCGTGTACAAACAGAGCGTAGAACCGGGTGAAGATTTCAATGTTCAGATGGATATCTTGATTCTGACCATTGCCATTAACCCGGTCGGAGTTAATGATATCGAATAACCCGAAGGGAATAAGAATTATGAAACTGGGAATATCATCGAGTTGTTGTTTCGATTGGAGTTTCGAAGATATATATACCACCGCTAAGGATCTCGGATATACGGGACTTGAGATTCGCAGGTTGGGTGATAGCGTATATGCACCGCGTATGAAGCCGTTTCTAGATACCGCAATAGATTCGACCATCACACGATTAAAGCAGATTGGAATCGAGATACCCATTCTCTCCAGCAGCGCTGTACTGGGCAAACCTGACAGAATAGAGGAAGCACTGGCTGAGGTTAAGGATTATTGCCAGTTAGCAGAGAGACTGAATACCCCTTATGTAAGGGTATTAGCCGGTTCCTCTCCCGATGACTATGATTGCGATATGGAGAGTGCAATTGATACGCTAATCTATATGTGCGGCATAGCTGCAGTACACGGAGTATCTGTACTGGTAGAAACCAATAGTATCTTCAGTGATGTTACCATCCTCAAGCAAACACTTGAACTCACCGGCTGTAGCAATCTTGGTGTGGTATGGGATATTAACTATCCTTATCGGTATTTCGATGAATCGCCTTCAAAGACTGTTGGAATTTTAGGAGAGTACATTAAGTATGTACATACCAAAGACTCTTTAGCTAGCGGTGACAGTTTCGAGTATAGATTGATGGGACATGGCGATCTACCGATAGATGAGGTGCTGAGATCGCTTAAAAATATCGGATACACAGGATATTTGACCTTCGAATGGGTGCGAAGCTGGAACCATGAGCTGGTAGAACCGGGTATTGTCATTGCTCAGTATATATCCTACATGCTGCGTGCACTCAAGAATCTGCAGTAACCAAATCCGAGAATGCGAGGAGAATAGATTGAAAAGACTCACGATTTTCATGCTGATAGTATTGTTACTGGCGGGATGTGGATCCAAAACCGTAACCCCCACATCAAAACCGGTCACAAAGCTACCAGTCGTTGAAGACACAAAAGAACAAGCAAAAAATGAGACAGAAGAGGAGATATACATGAGTACAGTTACCGCTACAATTATTATGCAGGACGGGGGAGAGATTGTAATCGAACTCTATGAAGAAGTTGCACCTGAGGCAGTTCGTAACTTTGTCTCACTTGCCCGTTCGGGTTTCTATGATGGACTAACCTTTCATCGTATTATGAAGGGATTCATGATCCAGGGTGGTGATCCCACCGGAAGTGGTGGGGGTGGACCGGGTTATTCTATCCTGGGTGAGTTTAGTGCAAACGGAGTTACCAACAACCTGAAACATACCCGTGGGGTAGTATCAATGGCACGAAGCACCGCCTTTAACTCTGCCGGTTCTCAATTCTTCATTATGCATGCAGATAATACTGGGTTGGACGGTAACTATGCTGCATTCGGTAAAGTCATTAAAGGGATGGATGTTGTAGACACGATTGCTGAAACACCTAACTCCGGTCCGAATGGAGCGGTGGCAGATGAGGATAAGCCTGTTATACTAAGTGTAACCATCAATGAAGACACTGTACTGCCGGAACCGAATAAGCTTGGCTAACAATGATTGTATATAGTGTAGAGTTGTTCTTTTTATGGAACAGTTCGTTCTATGCTTGTAGTTCTATAGGTTTCAGGACTATATAATACTGTAAAAAACAGTAAATAGATTTGTATAATCTGACAAAAAACCGTGAGTCAACAAATTTACTCAACCGATATTGTTTGACTTCACGATTTTCGATTGATATAATGATAGCGCTTTAGGGGGATGACTTTCGTTTCCCCAAAAATATCCTTGCTTTTCTTTAGAGGAAAAGCCATATGTCCAGAAGGAGGAATATATATTGTCAGCTTATGAGACAATGTTGGTCATTTCGACCAAACTAGAAGAAGAAGCCAGAGCCGCGTTACTTACACGGTTTTGCGACATGATTTCAGATAACGGGTCTGTAGTTGCGGTAGAAGAATGGGGAAAACGCAGACTGGCATATGAAATCAACAAAGAGACTGATGGTTACTATGTACTTATCACATTTGAGTGTGATCCTACATACATTACCGAACTCGAACGTGTCTACAGAATTACCGATAATCTGCTCAGAACAATGGTGATTCGGCTAGAAAGCGTGGAAGATGCCAAACAAAGGGTGAAAGCTACACCTGTAGTCCAACCCAAACCGGAACCGGCAGA
>WRIP01000187.1 GCA_009782665.1 Oscillospiraceae bacterium | reverse complement strand
GGTACACATTCATAAAATGTGTTCATAAAATTGTTTGGGCTGAATCGAGATTGTCAATTCGCAATGTGCTGAATTATACGATATTCTTTTGTGCATTATTTCAGCTCATTGTTGTAGGTTTTACCGCTCTAGTTATCAGATTTTTCTTAACCTGTTGACATTGGAATGTAAAAGCTTTTTTTAGTAATGAAATTGCTGTTAAACTCAATATTGATATTGAAAATTGAGTAACTCGCACAATGATTCCATAAAAATGTAGTGGATAAATCAGTTTCATATTAGTTTATCATAGGGGTAGAGAAATTATCTTTATCCCTATTGTCTTTTTGACGAAAACATTTGACTATATGCTGTCAGAATATTTCTGTTACTTCCTGTTTCTTTCACAATATCAAGATTCATATAACAAAATGAGTAAATATTTGTGCAAAAGTGTTGCAAATAATGAAATGTTTATGTAATATATGTATACAATTGATGTCCAAGTTATAGTAAAAGCAATTTGGCAAAAATGACGAATAATTCACCCTTTTTCGGATAAAAACCGAAAAAATGCGGAAAGGACGGGTTATGGCAAACGATATCTATCAGGATATAGCCACCAGAATCGGTGGTGTCTCGGGTTTTGCTTTTGGGATTGTTGACAAGAATGGCGTTGTAATAGCGAGTACAAATAAAGAGGAAATTGATGAAAACCGAGAGTACATTCTTGATATGTTTGCCGAAGGAGTTAGTCCTCTCATACGAGAGGGAGTAACCTATGGATTTGAAAGCTTTGAAGGGGTAATGGATTACGCCGTGTATGTACATGGTGATAATCACGAAGCCTTCTCAATAGCCAAAATGGCACTCGTTACGGTGGAAACACTTCGCATGTACCAAGACGAGAAGTATGATCGTAACAGTTTCATCAAAAACGTCGTGCTTGAGAACATCCTGCCCGGTGATGTTTATGCACGTGCACGCGAGGTAAGGATGAAAACCGACTCACGAAGAGTCGCTTTACTCATCAGAATCGACATACCGGTCGGTTCGATGGTAGTGGTAGATGCCATCCAAGCATTATTTCCCGATAACCAAAAAGACTTTATCTTTAGCCTAAGTCAACAGGATTTAGTACTCATTAAAGAGGTGACCCCCGAGGTGACCCAACGCGATATGGAAAAACTAGCGAGTGCAATAATCGATGTGTTGGCAGGAGAACACTACATCAACAGCGTCGTAGGAATCGGTACCATTATCTCTAACATCAGTGAACTGGCAACCTCCTTCCGCGAGGCACAGGCTGCCCTAGAGGTTGGCAAGGTTTTCGATACCGAACGTTCAATAGTATCATACAACAACTTGGGTATTGCCCGCCTCATATATCAACTGCCCACCACCCTCTGTGATATGTTCCTCAAAGAAGTATTCAAGATTGGTTCGGTAGAGTCGCTTGACCAGGAAACACTCTTCACTATTCAACGTTTCTTTGAGAACAATCTCAATGTCTCTGAAACCTCAAGAGGGTTGTTTGTACACCGAAATACTTTAGTCTATCGTCTAGAGAAGATAAAGAAATTAACTGGTCTTGACCTTAGGCAGTTTGATCATGCCATCGTCTTCAAGGTAGCATTGATGGTTAAAAAGTATCTCGACGTTAAACCTGAGATATACTAAAATGATCAGAATACACATTGTGGAGGCGACCGTAACACGGTCGCTTACCGATGTATTGCATAATTGTTCATAATTTAGCTATAGGTTTGGCGTATATTATATATGCCATGGTGAATATACCAACAGGGGAGAAACACAATGATTGAATTTAGGGGAGTTTCAAAAATCTATCCAAACGGTACGGTTGCGTTAAAAGATATAGACTTATTCATAGGAAAGGGAGAGTTCGTATATATACTCGGACCTTCCGGAGCCGGTAAAAGCACCCTCTTTAAACTATTGATGCGTGAGGAAAAGTCTTCCTCAGGGGTCATAACCGTCGGAAACTATAACCTAAATCGTATCCGAAATCGACAGATCCCCTATCTCAGAAGACGAATGGGAGTAGTGTTCCAGGATTTCCGATTAATCCCGTCGCTAACTGCATACGATAACGTCGCATTTGCCATGAGGGTCACCAACGTACCCGGAAGAGAGATTAGAAAAAGGGTGCCATATATACTACATCTGGTAGGACTTGCCAACAAAGCCAGAGTTTATCCTGACCAACTCTCGGGTGGTGAGCAACAAAGGGTTGCTTTGGCTCGTGCACTAGCACACAATCCACCTATCATCATTGCAGATGAGCCAACCGGTAACATAGACACCGAATTGAGTTTTGAGATTATGGAACTGCTCAGTGAAATTAACAAACTGGGAACTACTGTCCTGGTGGTCACACATGAGCAGGATATGGCTAAACAGTTTCATCGCCGGACCATTCGTCTGGAAAAAGGTGAAATAGTATATGATACAGGAAAGGAACGGTCTTAATAATGACGGGTGGAAGTTTTCGGTATTTAGTAAGACGTGGGGTGACCAACCTGTGGCTAAATAAACTGATGTCGCTGGCATCGGTTGGTATACTGGCAGCCTGTCTTGTGCTCATAGGAGCCTCAGCACTCATCTCATCGAATGTCAATGATATCTTCTCACATATTGAGGACCAAAACGAGATGAGGGTTTTTCTGCTTGAGACGGTCACCGAGAGTGAGAAGAGCAGTATCGAGAAACGACTTGACACAATCGCTGAGATAGCTGAATATCGTTTCATCGGCAAAGAGGAAGCGTTGGAGGAAGCAAAGGACCTGTTAGGAGATAACGCGAGCATACTCGACGGATATATCGATGATAACCCTCTGGCTGTATCATACATGATAAAACTGAATGATATCACCAAAACAAGAGATATCTTTGAAGAACTCTCGGTTATGCCGGGTGTGGAGCAGGTAAACGCCATGAACGATGTTGCCGATACTATCTCTGGACTTGAGAGGACCATAGTGATTTTCGGTGGTATAGTCGTAGGAATTCTAATCCTTGCCTCGCTCATTGTCATTCAGAACTCCATTAAACTAACTGCATATGCAAGACGCAGAGAGATAAACATCATGAAGTATGTCGGGGCTACCAACGCATTCATCCGCCTTCCGTTTCTAGTAGAAGGCATTCTAGTAGGTCTCATTGCAGCTTCGTTCGCTTTCGGGATACTCTACGGAATATATCAGGGTGTTATCAAGATTTTCGACAGTTCCTCAATTTTGTGGGTAAAGAAAGTATCCTCACAGTTACTGCCTTTTAGCAGTATGTCTGGATACTTAGCTCTGGGATTCTCAACGTCAGGAATACTACTAGGAAGTATAGGAAG
>WRIP01000186.1 GCA_009782665.1 Oscillospiraceae bacterium | reverse complement strand
CACTTGCCACTACCGGCCGTGTTCGGGACTTTAACCCTATAGATTACACCCATGCCGGGCGTACATAAAAGTGAGCTCATCTTATTGATTAAGGAGCTCACTTTGACTGTTTAATCGTATCCATTCGTCTGAGTACTCTGCTAAATTCACGCTGAGACTGTCAATCTCATTATATATTTCGCTGAGCCTAATATGATCACTGATAGTCTCATCTGTTATCGATTCTGCTTCCAATGCTGCAATTCTAGATTCCGTTACTAGAATACTCTCTTCCAGTTCCGACAGTCGATCCCGGTGTATGGCTCTTTGTCGTCTCAACTCTTTCGAACTGACGGTAGCTTTTACTTCCTGTTCATTTTCAAGCGGGAGTTGACGCTCATTCAGTGACTGTTTTAGTCTATCTTGGTAATCCCTATAGTCTTCGAAACTCTCGAACAGTGTGGTATTGCCCTCTCCGTCGAGTAGAAGAATCGTCGTATTTATTCTAGAAAGCAGATATCTGTCATGAGATACGAGGATCATAGTTCCCATATATTCTGTAAGGGTAGTAGTAAGTATTTCTTTAGTATATATATCTAGATGGTTGGATGGTTCGTCCAGTAAAAGGAGATTCGGTCGTTCCAACGAGATACGTGCGAGATGTAGTTTAGCCCACTCCCCTCCCGACAGACTATCTCCCGGAAGAAACACGTCTTCACCGCGGAAACCAATAGATGCGAGCAGACTTCGAATATCAAGCTGTGTCATGGCGGGATAGAGATCTCTGATGTAGTCTATCGGGCTTCTCGTGTATGTATCGGTAATATTCTGCTGCAGATAGGACTTATGTACACCTCCTCCTATCCTGACAGTACCTCTATTGGGTTTCCGTCTACCATCGATTATGTTTAGCAGTGTTGTTTTTCCACTACCGTTCGGACCAACGATGGCTAAACGATCCTGCCGTCGAATGATTAAGTCTAGATCTCTGACAAGTGTCCTATCTCCAATCGAAATAGTTAGGTTTTCAATACTCAGTACTTCCTTAAATGGTTCTCTATTGATGTTAATCTCAAAATGAATTCTGTTATGTTCAAGATTCTCAGGCTTTTCCAGATCGAGTCTTCCTAGCATTTTCAGTCGACTTTTTGCCATATTGGATGTCGATGCTCTGACAATATTTCTTTCAGCATAGGTTCGGTATTTATCCGCCTTTTCCATTCTTTCCATATAGTCTTTTTGCTGTTGAACCTGAAAAAAGTCCCGTTGTTCGATGAACTTACTGTAGTTACCTCGATAGATAAATGCCTTATTGTTGATTATCTCACAGATTCTGTTCATGACCCGATCCAAAAAGTACCGGTCATGAGAGACTGCGATCACCGCACCGCTGTAGGATATGAGGTAATCCTCTAACCACTCTAACGTATTTATATCCAGATGGTTAGTGGGTTCATCGAGAATTAGTATGTCGGGATTTGAAACAAGCAATTTCGCAAAGGCTAACCTGGTTTTTTCTCCTCCCGAAAGCACCGATACTTTCTTTGTGAAGCTGGTTTCATCGAAACTCATACCGAAAAGGATTTTTCGTATTCGATAGTCAAGTTCATAACCACCGATGGCTTCAAATCTAGCAGAAACGTTGATGTACTCATCAATATGACTGTCATCATTCTCCATCAAACGTTCAAGCTCAGTCATTCGTTTTGCAATCGAATCAAATCCGCTTATGGTTTTCATCTCTTCAAAAACCGTGTTTTCGTTGTTTAATCCCGCGGCTTGTTTCAGATAACCTATTGTAACCCCTTCTTTCGAGGTAATAGTTCCTTCAGAAGGGGTCATTTCGTTTGTAATAATCCTCAGTAATGTGGTCTTACCACACCCATTGTATCCGACTATACCCAGTCGCTCTTTGGCTTCTACCTTAAAGGAAATATCCTGTAGTATTAAGGTTGAACCGAAGTAATGTGTGATATTGTTTAGCTCCAGAATCATGTTAGCTGCTTTCCTGTATATGTCCATCTATGAACTCAGAGATATCAGAATATACCCTGTCTTTGTCTTTTTCATTGAAAATCTCATGACGCATGTTCTCATAAAGTATCAATGATACATCGGTATGTCCGTTGTCTAATAAGCCTTTTTGAGTTTCTATGACCCCTTTCCCATATGCTCCGACCGGGTCCTCGGTTCCAGCAATGAGCAGAATGGGAAGGTTTGGTTCAACTTTTTGGTACCAGTCTTTAGATGTTATAGCTTTAATTAAGCTCATCAAGCTGTAAAATGCAGAAACTGTAAACATCTTACCGCATCTTTCATCAGCTATATATCTGTCGATATTGTCGGTGTTAATGGAAATCCAATCAAATACTGTGCGTTTCTCAAGGCATCTATCGTTATATGATCCAAATGACAGGTTATGTATGAATTTACTTCTGTATCTTTCTCCTCTCAGAGAACGAATAATGCTCGTGAGTGTCAATCCGATGTTAACCAGCGGATTACTTCCCGAAGTGCCACATATCACCAACTCATCAACTCTACTAGGGTAGAGCGCGACATATAGGCGGGCTATCATTGAACCCATGCTATGACCGAAGAGGATAAAGGGAATATTTTGGTATTCAGTTTTAGCTATAGTAACTAGAGTATCTACATCCTTACACCAATTCAGATATCCAGCCTTACCAGATACATGTCCGAGATCATCTGCTGATACAACGGAATCTCCATGCCCGATATGATTGTTTGCATAGACAACAAAACCTCTCTCGGTAAAATATGAGGCGAACTCGTCATATCTGTCAATATGTTCACACATGCCATGAACAATTTGGATTATACCTCTGGGAGCAGATTCGCCAACCCACTTAGCATAACCTATTTCTACTGTACTATCCGCAGATTGGAAATGTCCTCTGGTCTTTGTTACACTCATCTCCTCAAACTCCCTTTCGTTAAGATATACCTACTTTCCCAGTGATATACCTAGATGCTTTGCTTGTTTCAACATCTCAAAATCAAGAGGTACCGCTTTCGTTCTGCTCGCAGCTACCTCTAGCGGTACTGCCGTTATTTCATTGTTCTTAAGTGCTACCATGTATCCATACTCTTTTTTAGATACCAACTCTCCCGCTTTTGCACCAAATCGTGAGCATAAAACCCTATCGGTAGGAGTAGGTTCTCCACCACGTTGAAAGTGACCGGGGATAACAGCACGTACTTCTTGATCCAGTCGGGTGGAAAGTATCGAAGATAACCTACTGCCTGCGGTCAGTCCTAGAGCATCTTTTTCTTTTCTAGGTAACTCTGCTTCTTCTTTTGTGAGCGCACCTTCGGCAATAGCAATGATAGAGAATTTACCTCCGTTA
>WRIP01000185.1 GCA_009782665.1 Oscillospiraceae bacterium | reverse complement strand
GACTACAGTGCCATCAACAAATACCCTGCCGTCCATGATGAGAGCATTCGCCTTCTGACGTGAACTCACTAAATTCCTTTCTACCAGCAACAGATCAAGACGTTTCTTCACTCTGCCACCGTTCTATCGCTTTGGCAATACTCTTAGCATCAAGCTTAGCTAACTCCAGCAACTGCACTACCGTTCCATGTCGCGGTATTGCATTGATGGCACTCACGTCATAATGCCCTGAAAAACCTTCTTGTACTAAGAGTTTCAGGAAAGACTCGTTGATAGAACCATGTTCAACTGCCTCTTCCACAAACAGAATATGCTCATATGCCATTGCCTGCATAACTGCTTCGATATCTATCGGGATGATGATATTGAGTTTGAGTAGATCAACGTCTATCGACCTATCGTTTAGTATTTGTTTGGCTTCAACTGTTTCGGTAAATATTCGTCCATAGCTAACAATGAGAGTTTTCGTATCATTGCCCTGTTTGATTAGATCATAGTTACTGCCGGTAGCTATATATCCACCTATTCTATTATCCTGTGAACCTCTAGGATACCTAATAACTCTAGGACCGGTCATGTTCATCAATCGATCAAGCCATAGCTCAAGTTCCATATAGTTTGAAGGAGACACAACGGTAAAACCGAATAGAGAAGACAGTATTGCCGGATCATATATCCCGTGATGTGTCTCTCCGTCTTCACCGACTAAGCCAGCACGGTCGACGGCAAACAGTACATCAGCTTTATCTAACGATACATCTTGAAATAGTTGATCATATGCACGTTGCAGGAAGGTAGAATATACAGCAAATACCGGTTTTTTGCCACCCTTTGCCAGTCCGGCAGCAAAGGTAACCGCATGTTCTTCTGCAATGCCCACATCAAAGAACCGATCCTTGAAGTCATGTTTGAAGAAATTCAATCCGGTGGCATACTTCATGGCTGCGGTAATAGCACAGATATTATTGTCCCGTTCTGCCAGTTGAGCTAGTTTCCTGCCGAATACATTGGAAAAACTATCGATATCAGAGATGTCATCATTTCCGATATTGGGATCAAATTTGCCTACTCCGTGGTAGGCACCAGGATTAGCTTCGGCACTGGGAAACCCCTTACCTTTTGTGGTCATCGTATGTACCAAAAGTGGTCCATCAAAGTCTTTTAGGTTGCGAAAGAGTCGGTTCATCTCGAATATATCATGTCCATCGATGGGACCTATATAGTTGAATCCGAATTCTTCAAACAATCTACCGTCATAGATGCTGCGTCTGAATAGTGCTTTGGAACGTACGATGGTACCGGTAATAGCTTCACCAACAATCGGAGTATTGCTGATGAGATTTCTGAGTCTGCGTTTGGTATTGGAGTACCCAATATCGGTTCTGAGTCGCAGCAGGTACTGTGCTAATCCCCCTACGCTCTTAGATATTGACATAGAGTTATCGTTGAGTATCACGATGAGGTTTTTTAAGGAATAGTCCGAGATGGTATTCATCGCTTCATACACCATCCCACTGCCAAAACTTCCGTCACCAATTACTGCGACTATTTTACTGCTATCACCATCGAGAAGTTTGGCTCTAGCTAAACCGATGGCAGAGCTGAGTGCAGTTCCGCTGTGACCAGCTGAAAACAGATCAAAATCACTCTCGTAAGGGCGAGGAAAACCTGAAATACCATCCAGCTTTCGTAAACTGTCGAAGGCGGATACTCTTCCAGTCAGCATCTTATATACATATGATTGATGTCCCACATCAAATATGATGCTGCTTTTCGGGGGTAAGAAAGTTCTGAGTAACATGACGGTGAGTTCCACTACACCGAGATTAGAGGCTAAATGACCTCCGTTCTCAGATACCACCGATATTAGTTCTTCTCGTATTTCATCACATAAAGCCAATATATCGGTCGCACCCAGTTTAGCTAGATCCGATGGACCGTGTATTCTCTTCAGTAAAGATGTCGATGCCATTATTTTGTCCTTGCAAAAAGATTCTCTGCCAGCTGGGTAATGAACCAAGCTTTGCTCTTGAAACGGTTGTTCAGTATCTCGATAGCTTCATCGGTCAGTTTCTTAGCTGCGGTACGACAGGTATTACTATCATACAGTGTGAGATAGGATATTCTACATTCTTCATCATCCGGTATATCATCTTTGGTGCTAGGAGCATCTATCAAGTCATCGATTATCTGGAAAGACAACCCGATTTTATCTATCGATTCTTCAATGATAAGCAGATCATCATCGGAACTGTTTCCGATGACAGCACCCATCGCCGCGGCTGCAGTGCACATCTTTCCGGTCTTGAGCGCATATATCTTATTCAGTTCGCTCTTTTTAATGGATTTCTTATCGAGCAAAGTAAGGTCCATCTCCTGACCTCTTACCATCCCCTGAAATCCGGCAGCTTCCGATAGTAGTTTAAGACATCGTTTGGCAACAAGAGGATCAGAAATATCCGATAGCATACCAAGACCTCTAGTCAGCAGTGCATCACCTGCTAGTAACGCTACTGCCTCACCGAATGCTATATGACAGGCCGCCTTTCCTCGCCTTGTGTCATCGTCGTCCATACAGGGCAGATCGTCATGAATCAATGAGTATGCATGTACCATCTCGATAGCCACTGCCGCAGGCAGTGCTAACTCTATCCTGTCATCGAACAACTCAAAACATGCCAGCGTTAACATACCGCGTATACGTTTACCGCCGCCTAAGAGGCTGTATCGCATAGCTTTGAGTACCTTCTCGGATGCCTTCTCAACCGGAAGAGATTCCCTGAGGGCATCTTCAATCAACTCATTATAGTAATCCTTCTTAGCCAGATAACTGTTCATTTTTATCCTCTCTGACAAAACTTTTCTTGTACTCTTCCACTACCAACTCGGCCTCTTTAATCTGTTTAGCACACAGCGTTACGAGATCTGTGGATTCCTTGAATAACTCCAGTGTCTCGGATAGAGAAGTTTTACCCGAAGACAGTATATTCTCTATCTCTTCGATTCGTTCAATAGCCGCCTCAAAGTTGAAATCTTCCATATCTATATCCTCTTCGTTATCTCTTTGACTTCGACAGTTACATAACCATCCTTAAATACCAGTACTAATTCAGAATCTAGTTCAACTTCGGTTATGCTGCTAATCTGTTTATCGTCTTTAGTGGCATACATATATCCTCTGTCGAGGACATTTAGTGGGCTGAGTGAGTTGAGCGTCTTTGCTAAGATGGTCAGTGATGCTTTAGCAGAACTCACCTTCGACTGTGACAGTTCATATACGGAAGTATTTACTGATTCGAGCTTCCTATATAGCGAAAGAAATCGTCGGTCGATGACCTGGCACATTGTGTCGTAAATATCTGTTA
>WRIP01000184.1 GCA_009782665.1 Oscillospiraceae bacterium | reverse complement strand
CCTCCTCATCTATTGAAACATATAGTAAATCGACCTCTCAACCCATCTTCAGACGAGTAATTCTCTAGCATTTTTACTAATCTTCTGTCAACAGTTATAGCACAAAAGCCAAATTCGAAAAAACAGGTCAAAAATAGTCAATATAACAAAAATATGATTGAGCAAGCGGTTTTTTTTATGATATAATGCTCAAAAGATTACATGTTCCTTACATGTAAATATATTAACGGAGGAATCTATGCGAATCAGAAATTACGAAGACCTTACAAACCATGGTAATGTAAAAGGCAGAAAGATGGCAGTTGACATCATAGAAGCCGGACTTGATGCTGGTAATCCATATAACAACACCCTCAAGTTGCTATCAATTAAAGATAACAAACTCATCTTTGACTGTAAGGAGATGGAAGTAGTCGGTGATCCCAGAAGTGGTCCGGCAGTATACGATCTGGATAAGATAGACCGAATCTTTATCTTTGCAGTAGGCAAAGGGATACTCTATATGGTCAAAGCACTCGAAGACGTAATAGGAGATCATGTAACGGGAGGTTTAGCCATCGGAAAACACGGTGACGAAGCCATTGTAGAGCGTGTGGATGTTACCTTCGGCAGTCACCCTGTTCCGGATATACATGGAGTAGAAGGCTGTCGCAAAATGATGGAGATGATAGCCTCTTTAAATCTTACAGAAAACGATCTGGCTATTACGGTTATGGGTAATGGATGCAGTGCGTTAGCTTGTCTACCTGACGAGGGGATAACTGTTGAGGATGTAGAGTTCCTTAATCAATATGGTCTAATCGATAATGGTATGAATACCGAAGCTATGAGCTATTTGCGTAATCAAATTGACTGTTTCCGCGGTGGTCGTATGCTACGGGCATTAAGACCGGCACAGATAGTGAACCTGCTTGGTATTGGACCGGGTGGAGCTGCCAGAACCGACCCCATCTATGCTACTCCCTATGAGAGTTTCTTGAGAAACAATCTCTGGTTGCCGAACATATCCGACTGCACCACACCGGACGGTGCAATTGATATCGCCAAACAGTGGGGTGTGTTTGATGGTCTGCCGGAATCGATACAGAAAAAGCTACTCTCAAACCCTGAAGTAAGTGAAACTCTGAGTTACGAAGAGTATGAATCATATAACTGTAGATTGTTTGCAGTAATGCCTGCCAATATGAGTGCGCTTAACGCTTCCATCGCTAAGGCTGAGGAGTATGGATTTGAAACCCACTACATCAACAGTTACTGGCATGTTGAATCAGCTCCAGTTGGTGGATATGTAGCCCAGATGGCACGTCAGATCCAAAAAACCAACACTCCCTACAAAGCACCTTGTGCCTTGTTTGAGACTGGTGAACTAGTGGTAACGGTCAACGGAGAAGCAGGTATTGGAGGCACTAACCAGGAATTCTGTGCTTATGCTGCTACCTTCATTGATGGGAACAAGCGCATCGTCATCGCTGCTGTCGATACCGATGGTACCGACGGACCTGGTGGCAACTTCTCTCCGGATGCTCAGGCAAGAGGGATTAACTGTCTGACTGGTGGGGTTGTAGATGGATATACCGCAGCTGCAGCCAAAGAGAAAGGCATCGACCTATTTACTGCCTGCAAGACTCATGATACATCAAAAGCTTTGTGGGATTTAGGTTCAGGTATAGCCGCAGTACAAGATATCAGCGTGGGTGATCTTCACTGTATATTGATATTGGATGAAGATGGCTAAAACACAGCTAGACGCTTCGGTGATGAAATCATTACCGAAGCGTTTTTTGTTACAATCTTAATGTTATTAGAGTAAAATGTTTTGAACGAGTTAAGTATATTGTGACTTCTTAGACTGAAATCTTAGTTTCTAACCTTTAGACACGAGGTATATATGGCATATAGTATTAGTACAAACTGTATCGGCTGCAGTCTCTGCAAAAACAACTGTGTTGTATATGCAGTAACCGGGGAGTTAAGAGAGCCACACAGCATAAATGAGAAACGCTGTATCGAATGCGGAGTCTGCGCAAGACTCTGTCCTACCGAGGCGATTGTCGATTCAAGCGGAAAGACACTTAAGAAAATACCTAAAGAAAGCTGGGGATGTATAGCTATCGATATTGATATCTGCAGTGGGTGTAGTATCTGTGTAGAGAGTTGCCGTTTCGGAGCTATACAGATTTCTGACCCGAAGTTTGTCCACGATATCGCGCTTTTTGCTCAAGTTCCTGATAATGAAAGCTGTGTCGTATGCGGGTTGTGTGTCAAGCGATGTCCCCTAAACGCAATCAGTATTATTACATCGCCAATTGGGGAGAATTATAAATGAAACTACCACTCTATGCATATATTAATCTGTCCACTAAAACAATTAGGCATGAAGAAATATCATTGAAATACCAAAAAAAGTATATCGGTGGTAAAACGTTAGCAGCCAGATTACTCCTCGACCGGTATCCCAAGGATACCGACGCTCTGGATGAGAACTCTATACTCATCATCAATACCGGTCCGTTAAACGGAACCGGCTCTCCGAGTTCCAGTCGATTCAATATGTCCTTTCGTAACCTAATGACAAGCGGTATTGCTTCTTCCAACTGCGGCGGAAACTTCGGGGTAATGCTTCGACGTGCGGGTTTTGAAGGTCTTATTATAGAGGGAAAATCCGATAAACCCGTCGAGATTAGAATAACCGATTCAACAATAGAGTTTATCGACGCTTCTGATATTTGGGGGAAAGATACCGAAGAAACTCAACAAATGCTACCGGCTCATTTCGGCAAATTAGTCATCGGTCCTGCCGGTGAAAATCTAGTTCACTACGCTTCAGCTGTCAGCGGCGAACGGGTTGCAGGACGTTGCGGAGCCGGCGCTGTCATGGGGAGTAAGAATATTAAGGCAATCACCGCATATGGCTCATATGAAGTTGAGATTCACAACAAGAAGGGATTTGATAAGTATGTTGCTAAATGGACAAAGTTCATAAAATCACATCCAATGACCGGAGACAGCCTTCCAAAATATGGCAGTGCTGGGTTGGTAAATAAGGCTAATGCATCCTTTGCACTTCCTACAGCAAACTTTTCTCAAGGTCATTTCGATGATGCCGACTGTGTCAGTGGAGAAAGACTAGCTGAAACACTGCTTACGAGAAATAGTGGCTGTATTTCCTGCCCCATCAGATGTGAGAGACGTGTTATGATAGATGGGAAAGAGGTTAAGGGACCAGAATACGAAACTCTCGGTCTGTTTGGACCAAATATGCTCTCATCAGACATCGAGTCAATAATAAGAATCAACTACCTATGTGATCTATTGGGGTTGGATACTATCTCGGCTGCAGGTACTCTAGCCGCTGCGATGGAACTAAAAGAAAAGG
>WRIP01000183.1 GCA_009782665.1 Oscillospiraceae bacterium | reverse complement strand
CATCGATATCGGACGATTCCCCGTTTATTTCTGTATTATCTGAAGTCGCTAAATGAGCGGAACTACTAAAATATAGCGTATTGTTTCTAATATAGCTTCCGTGTTCTACCGGCTTCCTGCGAAAATACCTAAGCTCACCCTGTACATCAGAGGCTAGTAGACTAGTAACCGAATTATCTCGATTGAGTACCGCAACAGAGTTACTATTCTGGTACAAAAGTATATTGCGTTTAGCATCGATATACTCCTGCATATCCTTATGATGATCAAGGTGGTTTGGAGTAATGTTAGTAATCAGTGATATGTCAGGGCTTTGTTTCATCGAGATTAATTGAAAACTCGAGAGTTCAACCACCGCTATATCCTCTTTTTTCATCTCTTCAACTAGCGGAAATAAAGGTCTTCCTATATTCCCACCAAGCCATACCATATACCCAGCCTTTTCTAAGATTGCGGCTATCAATGAGGAGGTAGTGGTCTTCCCATCACTACCTGTGATACCTATGGTGAGACAGGGGCAAAACCTGAAAAACATCTCAATCTCAGATGTCACAACCACACCTGCTAAAACCGCCTTTTGAATCTCCTGCTTAGTATAGTCAATACCAGGAGTGCGAAAGATGATATCGGCTTCCGATAGATTGCTCAGGTAGTTAACCCCTAGGTTCAAGCTAATATCTAATCCGCCAAACGCCTCTATATATGAGCTGAGTTCATTCTCTTCACGTATATCACAAAGTGTAACCTGTGAACCGAATGAAGCATATTTTGTAATTAACTGAGCATTACTTTTGCCAGCACCGAGAAAGAATACTTTCTTTCCCTTCATCCCTTCAAAGTATGATTTAAGGTCGTTATCCAAAGAACTCACCTCCAGTAAATGTCTTCTCCGTATGCTTAATATTATACGTTCCGCTTGGTTAGATATCAATCAAACCGACGCTATTTGATATTCAACTCTTCGAGTTGGATATCATTTCGAGTTATAGTAAAAATATCTACCTACAGATATTGCTAGTAGTATGTTATTTTGGTAAACTAACATCCAATAGAACACAGTCTTGAAAGAGTGTAAATAATGATTACTGAGTTTTCAAAATATGTCTTCACCGAAGACACAATGAAACAATACTTAGATAACGAAGTATTCAACGAGTTCCAAAATATCTGTAATGAAGGGAAAGAACTCACAGCAGATATTGCCGATAAGGTCGCAGATGCAATGAAAAACTGGGCAATGGAGCATAATGCCACCCATTATACCCATTGGTTTGTGCCGCTTACCGGGCTTTCCGCAGGAAAGCATGAAGCGTTTTTAAGTGAGGTAAAACAGGGCAACCCCATATATGCCTTCTCGGGAAATATGCTCATCAAAGGGGAGAGTGATGCCAGTAGCCTTCCTTCCGGTGGTCTGCGTGCTACCTTTGAAGCTAGAGGATATACCGCATGGGATCCCACCTCACCGGCATTTCTACTCGGTACCACCCTATATATCCCTACCTCTTATTATTCCTACCATGGAGAAGCACTCGACCAGAAGACTCCGTTGCTTCGTTCAATGCAGAGCCTGAACAAACAAGCAACCCGCCTTTTACATATATTGGGTGAAAAAGAGGTCAAGAACGTTAAAGCCACTGTCGGAGCAGAACAGGAATATTTTCTCATTGATCGTGACTACTACCGTAAAAGACTGGATATTATGGTATGCGGACGAACATTGTTCGGTGCAAAACCTTCTAAAACACAGGAACTGGAAGATCACTTCTACAGCCGTATTCGTACACGAGTGATGAAGTTTATGGATGATCTCGATACTACACTCTGGTCCCTAGGAGTGCCGAGTAAAACTCGGCATAACGAAACAGCTCCCTCACAGTATGAGGTAGCGGCGATATTCTCGGTTGCGAACGTAGCACTAGATCACAACCAATTAGTTATGCAGGTAATACGCAATGTCGCTAGGCAACATAATTTCGGATGTCTGCTTCATGAAAAACCCTTTGAAGGGGTTAATGGTTCGGGTAAACACAACAACTGGTCCTTAGCGACCGATTCAGGAGAAAATCTATTAACTCCAGGAGATAAGCCGGCAGAAAATATTCGATTCTTGTTGCTTCTCTCGGCAATTATACGTGCAGTAGATAAGTACAGTGATTTAGTACGTCTGTCTGCCTGCTCACTGGGAAATGATGTCAGACTCGGAGGAAACGAAGCACCTCCGACCATCATATCGATTTTTTTAGGTGAAAACCTCACTAAGATACTTGAAGACATCTCATGTGGTACTAAGACCGCAGATAGTTTTCGCAGTAATCTCTTCACAGGTGTCGCTAACCTTCCTTCCTTAGAACTTGATGATGCTGACCGCAACAGAACCTCACCCTTTGCATTTACGGGAAACAAATTCGAGTTTCGAATGGTCGGATCATCTCAATCGATAGGGTTCCCCAATACTGTGCTCAACACCATCATTGCCGACTCGATTAGGTATATTAGTGATAATATAGAAAAAGCGGATGATATAGAGACAGCAGCAAAAGAAGTAATCGGAACGATATATCAAAAGCATAGCAGAATCATCTTCAATGGAGACAACTACTCTGCTGAATGGCAAACCGAGGCTGCCAGACGTGGTCTAGATAATCTGACTAGTGCAACTCAAGTATATGATAGATTACTCAGTGAAAAAAATGTTGAACTGTTTAAATCTATGCAGGTACTCTCTGAGATTGAGCTGAGAGCACGTCAGGAGATTATGCTGACCAATTATACAAGCCTAGCGTTGATAGAAGCAGTAACTATGGATGAGATGGTGGCAAGAGGAATCCTTCCTGCATGTATATCCTACATCGGAGAGTTAGCAAGAGATGAAGCTTCGTTAACTTCTCTAGATTTTCATCTTCCGGTCACCATCAAACTCATTTCCCATCTAACCTCTATTATAGGAGGCATTGACAGTTCACTTGAGACACTCAGCGAAGCAATCCAAAAGGTCAATGAAGAGTCGGATATTCAAATTAAAGCAACGCTTTGCACCACCCTCATTGCTCCTACCATGCAAACCATAAGAAGCTGCTGTGATAAGGCGGAACAGATACTTCCCAGTAAGCTCTGGCCGTTCCCGACCTACCTCGATATGTTCTATAAGCAGTAAGAAATATTCGTCAGACAACGGCAATGAGCAACAGCCTATGCAAAACAATAGAAACGGTATTACCTTAAGATAATTCTTTGGTAATACCATTTTTTGTAATAGGAAAATCGCTTAGTCATCTGAACAGGGAAGTACACTACTTTGCGGTGGTATCCTCAATGGGGAAGTCTTCAGATTTTAACTTAGAATAGAAGCGACCAGAAAAAGCAGTAAACCTCATTACGCAGTAATCGGGATCGG
>WRIP01000182.1 GCA_009782665.1 Oscillospiraceae bacterium | reverse complement strand
GGAACTCACTGTAGATATCACTCATGGCGTGTCCCCATGAATCGATATCATTTGCTGTCACCTCCACTGCCACAATATCGGTCATCGATAGTGCGGTGTTTGGCAGTAGTAACTTCAACGGTCCACCGTCATTGCCGAATGATAAAGCGTATCCTGTATCCGAATCGGAAGTTACCAGCGGTAACCCTAGCTTTATATCTTCTCCGACAATCCCGACTCCGTAAGCTAACATGGCAAAGGTCGGTTCCTTCTCGGGAGATATGACATTCTCGTTATTGCGTTTTCTCAGATCACCGAGTGGAATGGATAGTGTGTTTCCATCAGCATTATAGAATATGACATCGGATGCATTGGAGTTTAAACCTACTTCGACGAATAGATCGTAGATATTCAATCCACGATAACGCACTTCATAGTAATTACCGGCATCATCAATAATCGATAGATCAAGAGTCTTTGCCGAAATCTGTTTACCCTCGAGCTCACCTAGCGAATACTCTCGTTCCTTTTCAAGTCCTTCACCATAGAATCGCACGGTGCTGTCGGTATATGTATCATACGGCGACTCAATATGTGCGTAGCTATCCGGTAACAAATCTATCTCGATAGAAACTACCTGCATTATGCTGACGGCATCACACTCGCTCAGTTTTGACGAAGGGATAAAAACAGCTAGTGGACCTCCGCAATTATCTACCGAAAGATAGTCACTGCCTGACGGTGCGTTGCTGATAAAATCTATCTGCTTTATATATCCCGGTGAATGCTCATTTGATGTCATTGGAGCACCGTTTTTAGAGAATGCGATGATGGGAATCAGTCCATCTCTCGACAGTTCGGTATTGTATCCAGAATTAAAGAGACAGTCGAGATTCACAGTCAAGTTGCTGCCGTTCTCTGAGGTGAAAGTCACCGTTCCGTTTTTACCGGGTAATGCCAGTATGTTCAGCAGCAGATACTCAAGACTCACACCTTCATAGATGTCGGTGACATATCCCGAAGTCTGAATTTGCTGGTAGTGATTCTTCGCTAAGGCTGCTTTCTTCTGATCTTTAGCGACCTCTTCACCGTAGATGAGATCCTCTATCTCGGCTACCGTAATGACTTTTTCAGACAGTTGTTTGCCATCGGTTCCGTTAACGGTAAGGGTAAGCTCTGCCGCCCCTAATTGTTGCAATGCAGCATTATCACTATGTTGATGTGTATTGTAGAGACAATCATTCCCAACGATGATATCTCGGATGAACTGAACCTGATTGGATCCATTTGGATGATTATATTGGGTCTTGCCAAACACCACCCTCAAGGGTCCACCACTGTTGGACAGACCCGACATATATCCTTCGTCGGTCTTGGTGATAGTGTAGGGATAACGGTTTAGTCCATATGCCAAAAGGACCGGGTAACCCGATTGTTCCAGATCTGCACCGGTCGGGATGTAACTGCCGTCATCAGTATCGACAGAGTTTTTGTTATAGAAACCAAAGATATCAGGATACGATAGAGTGTCTACCGAGAAGCTCTCTTTGGAGTAGAATCCGTCATCAGCCACAAAGCTGACTAACGTGGTTCTGGCTTTTGCCAGTCCCATGCTGTCGGCATCCTCCATACCGAGCATCAATAGCAGTTTATACAGATCGACACCTTCATATTCATTAACATACCAATATGCATTGTTTGCCAGAGAATATGAATTACGATAGCCGATACTGTCTTCCGAAACATTCCCATCATCGGTGTATTGCACCAAGTCTTCCAACTGAGCGACCGTTAGATTAATCTCTGCACCTAAGGCATCACCGCGGAAGGTCACAATATAGTCACAGTACCGACTGCTACCATAATCTTCCATAGTCCCGGTTGTATGCTTGAAACCGGGTTCAGTCAACTCACCGATATATATGTATGCAATATTCTCAAACAACCCGTCATAGCTACCGCTACCATCGGGATCAAAAACCAACCTGAGACAACCGCCACCGTTATCGAGTTCGATAATATATCCTTCCGATTTGATATCTGGTGTGGCACCGTCAAACACAAAGGGAGCGATAATTTGTTCATCCAATGTAGCTATCCCGTAGGCTAAGAGATAAGGGCGGCCTCTCATATGAGCCTGCTCTATTTCTTCGAGGGTAATATCTGCGATGACCTTGCGATTGTGATCTTTTAGCTGCAGCTGAAAGGCGGTTTCGGTGAGTATTATGCCTTTATCTCCCCGGGTCATATCATGTAGGAGATAGTAAAGATCTAGCCCCTCGTAGATGAAAGCTCCGCTTTCATCTAGATAGACACTGCGATAGATACCATCATTTGCATTCTCTATCTCTCTCATTGAGAGAGGTATACTATTGGTTAAACCGGGGCCTTGTACTGTTACAGTGGCTCCGGTTATTGCATCAATATTGTATGGCATTACATCCGAAATGGTAACCCCACCATTGTTAATATGCTTGTATTGGCTTTGTTTGAAATCAATACCAAAAAACTCCGGCCATAATCCAACGGAAAGATCATCGGTCTTGCCACAGCAACTCAGCAGGAGCAGAATTAGGATAAATATGATGAATGAGTAAATCTTTTTCAAATGTACTGCTCCTGTTGTATATCAGAATTGACCTATGACAATAAAAAAGCCTTTACAAAAAAAGAATGTAAAGGGGAAAAAATGAAAATGATTCCTATTGGTATCCCCTTTACACAATGGAAGGCGAATCTGTTTCCAAATTAACCCTTACGCTTGAAATTCATGGTTTTCACTTTAGAACTTTCAAGTCGGAGACATAATTTCAATAATATACTACCACCGACACCTCGATCTGTCAAATCATTTCTCGTGTAGGGGAATTTCTAGGCAACTAGGTAGGCAGCAATATTATGAGGTACCCTATATCGTACTATCTAACGTATTATATCAATAATATGTCCACCACCATGTTTATTCCAACAAATGTCTGTCGTCGCTCTATTTCACCTACTGCTTTGTGTGGTAGGTTCAAGAATCGGTAGGATGTTTCTGTTGGTGTGGTATTGTTTCTCACCTGCTATATTCAACAAATCCAAAATGCTTTTCCACCATAGCTAGCGTCTTATCAATCCTGCTGTCATCATCGCGCATTAGGTAATACAAACCGCTTTGATAGAGTTCATCCAAGAACAACTGTGTGCCGTATGCCAGCATTTTATTGGTGTTTTCGAGTGCTGCTTGGGGGTCGTGTAGTCCCATGATACAGTCGAATATCTCCCGATGACCGGGGCGATCATAATAATCCCTCACTACCCGCCTGGGTGTTGTTACCAAAAAGATGATGCGGTTTAGCTCGGTCAGTTCCAACGCCATTTTGGGTGGCATATTGTACATATCTACCGCGACTTTTTGATCAGCGGAAAGCCGAGTCAACTCAAGCAGCTGCATCGGGAGCATTTCATC
>WRIP01000181.1 GCA_009782665.1 Oscillospiraceae bacterium | reverse complement strand
ACTTATCTTAGCATGCAGTATAAGTCGATACTAGCAGTCAAATACCATATTCCTTCAACTAAAACATATGGCTCCTCAGCATTTAGAAAAATCTCTTAGAAAGTTTTAAACCAAAACCCTACTTCATGCATCTATGGGGTGTACGAGCAAGAAGATATATGGCATAGCAATAACAGAACAAAAAGGAATTTGGATCATAGCGGCATAAAGCGGTTCACAAATTTAATGAAATTATGAAAGGAGAAAAAGCATGTTAAAGAAATTATCGCCAGCAGTAAAGATCATCGTAGGTGTTACAGTAGTTGTTGCGTTGAGCGCAATCGTGGTACTTACAATCATTTTGACAAAATCACCATTGAGCAAAACCACTTTGCAATCTGACGACAGTCTGACTACTGATGTCATCCTGGTAGAAGAAGAGAATGCATCGGAGCAAGTAGCCACCTCCGATATCATTGAAGCAACCGAATCTGATAATATATCAGATAACGAAGTAGAGGAAGGTGGAGAAGATCGGCAGAACCAAACTCCCATCGCCAAAGACAATCCCACAGGTGCAGAATTCACCGATGCTGAAATGGATGCCTTTTGGCTTCATAATTCCGGATATTGGTTCTCGACACTCACTCCCAATCCGTATGATGACGCAGTTCCCTCTGACGACAAATTCGTAGGATTCTTCAAAGAAGACGGCGTATACAGATTCGAATACGGTTTGTACAGAAGTTCCTTTTGGATAGGTGGAGAAGTTATATCAGCTAAAGATATGGGTGACTACAGAACAGAACTCTCCTTACATATCGCCGCTACCCCGGAGACTGCAGTAGATATTGCACGTCCCGAAAGAATAGAGATTATCTATATCCATGAAATCGACAACAGTACAAATATCCGTATTGAGCAACTTGGAGAAGGAGCCTGGTTTACATACGAGTACCATGGCCAGACTCTTGAAGAGTCTTAACAATTAACATCATGGAATTGATCTCCCGGGATATTCGAAACGAAGCATAACAACAGAATCAATAGGTTCTTCACCATACTCATTTCATATATATCCAAAATAGTAACAATACCATGCTTGCTGATAGCTTACAGCCATCAGCAGGCATGATTTTATTCAAGCATGACAGACCGCATTATTAAGTATAATTCGTAGTTACATACTCAGCCACTAGTCTGTAAGTTTCGGTAGAATTGATTATGCTGTCACAAACTCCTTTGGTTTTATCAAAAACCCAATGATCCTTGAATGATTACATCTGAACGGCATTTTGCAGTGAATTCCAGTCATGTAAATGTATCTCAAGTGACTATTAACTCTATGACTTGTCCTGTTTTATATCAACCATTCAATAATGATTGTACTACTCCAACAATCGTTATTTTTGTTCCCAGGAATTAAGTTCTTCCGCCTTCCTATATAGTGCTAGATAACTCTCATATCGGGTTTTTTCTATGAGATTGTTTTGCACTGCCTCAATAACCGCACAATCGGTCTCGGAGGTATGGGAACATCCTCGATATCGGCATTCTGAAACAAACTCTGCGATGTCTATGAATAGATACTGTAGGTTTTCCTTTTTTATGTATTCTGTTCTCTCAATATCGACAGCAGAAAATCCGGGTGAGTCTGCGATGTATCCATACTCAGTCTCATATAGCTCTACCGCTCGGGTTGTATGCTTTCCGCGCCCGAGCTTAAGACTTGTTTCATCTGTCTTTTGCTGCATGTCAAACAGGTCATTCAGCAGTGTAGTTTTACCGGTTCCGCTATTACCTACAAACATCGAGTGGTTATCTCTCATCAGTTCGGTAATCTGTTTTTTTGCCTGCTCAAAGTTGGAGCGGACATCTATCACCCGGTAGCCGGAACTAGTATATGTGCGAATGAAATCCTCATCAGGTTTTAGATCGGTTTTAGTCAGCAGAATTACCGACTCTACCTCTTTCGATTCTCCAATAGCTAGCAATTTATCGAGTACCTGCCGATTGGGGAGTGGTTGAATGGTTGAAACCACCATAAATATGAGGTCTATGTTGGCAGCTGGCGGTCGGGTAAAGAAATTCTTGCGTTCATAGATTTTACTTATGACATAATCTCCGTTCGACATCTCAATATCCACAAAATCACCGGCAAGCGGGGTTATCCCCAAACGACGAAATAGCCCTTTTGCTCGTGTTTCGACAATCGAATCGGCAGTTTTTACATAGTAAAAACCGCCGATTCCCTTTATTATGAGATTTTTAGTTGGCTTAACCTCCGTCATCCTCTTCCTCCGGAGGTGCCGTGTAGCTACGCGGCAGACCGTTAATGGCATTCTTCAATGCATTGGTTGCACTGTTTATCGCCGATTGTGAAGCTGATGAATCATCTCGCGCTGAAATCGCCGCTGCAAGTGCACTGTCTATGTTGCTCTTATCTCCGTTGGTGATATAGTATCCGGTAACTGTCGGTGAATCAGTAACGGTAATATCTCCCCCTATTCTGGCAAGTAGATTCTGTGCGGATGTAATGGCTATATTTAGTTCTGACTTATCGACACCGGAAGGTTTACTCATCTGGAAGCTTCCACTGTTATCGACAACCAGATGCTTGGAACCGTCATCAAACAGGAATCTGAGTTCATACAAAACCTGTCCGTTTACGTAAACTATCAGCGTTCCTTCTCCGGAACCGACCAGCTCAAATTTCTGTGATTTCGGGCCGTCCTTTATGGTTTTGGAGAAGAATTGTTCTCCATTGAGGACGGCAGTGCAGGAGTAAGAGGTGTTGCCATCGACCGAGAAGGGTAGTTTTGCCGACCATTCGAAGGGCTTGTCGGGTGATCCGTCACTAACCTTCAGTGTGACACCATCGGAAAACGGCACTAATGCTCGCGGTTGAATATCCTGTTCAAATATTCTTCCCTTCTCCATTTCATTGTTCTCGTATATGACTTCTTTTATGTGTATTCGATTGTAGAGCAGCACCTGTTTGGCATCGTTGAGGGTCATTCCCACCACATCAACCATATATGTGGCTACCCCACTGCCTCCGGCAGTCGGGTTGATATATAGGGTGACAACCGAACCGGCATCGAGTTTAGTGCCACTTTCGGGTGAGGTCATGTATGCCTGTCCTTCACTGACACTGTCATTAGCCTGAAGCACCAATGATACAACTAACTTGCGTTCCTGAAGCAGTTGAAATGCTTCTCTCCAGGGTAGTCCCTTTATCTGAGGAACCGTTACCGACTCAATCCCCTTGCTGACCTTCAGCTTTACCGCTCCTGTAGACTTGATTATCATATTCTCACTCGGTGTCTGATCGACAATTACACCGCTTCCGAAATCAGAATCAAAGACTTCCTCTACCTCCCATTTGAATTGATAGTCGGAGTTCTTCTTCAACTCGTTGTAGTTTAGACCGATGAAGTTAGGTAGTTTTACGTCC
>WRIP01000180.1 GCA_009782665.1 Oscillospiraceae bacterium | reverse complement strand
CAGAATTCGAAGCATAGCAATAATCCTACCCCTTCTCTCATCGTCACCTTAAAACAAAACCCCTATGAAACATAGAGGTTTTGACAGTTAAGCATAGAATGCTGACACTCTTCAATTCTTGAAATAATCCATACTCACTTGTAAACAGCACCTCGATAGACAGCTCCAGTCGATTGATTAGCGACACGAAAGGTCTCACAGATATTGTTGAGAGTAATCACGTTATCTGCTTCTGAAGCTATCTAGAAAAAAGCAGATTGTGAGTTGAACCTATCCCACAACTATTAAGCCAACGTCGAGTATTTGAAGCTTATTTCACAGCTATTACAATAGAATTCCGGATTACCTTCATAAACTATACAACCTCCCAAAACTATCTCTTTAGCTTCCAGTTTCTTTTTGAGGTCATCATTGAAATAAGGTAAACCATACAATATTTTGGCAATCTCATATGAACCACAACTTGGGCATTTTATCTTTTTCATCTCTTCTCTCCCTTGTTTTATTTTTGAATCGCAGACCATATCATCAGCTACACCTTGCAATACTCATCATTCCAAACCTGAGCTTCAATGTATTTGTATTTTTGAGCTACTTCATTCATATATTCAGGTAAACTTCCGTCAAACTCTGTGAGTTCTTTTATTAGCATCTCTTTGGTATACATAGTTATCTGACCGGGTTGCAGCTGTGTTATCCTCTCCCTATTTTTAGATACAGCTCGCATACTATCACCCAGCGTAAAGCTTACATATTCCGATGGAATGTCAGCTAGTTTAATCCTTATCTTTATACCGTTACCGAACCAACTATGTAGATAGTCACTCCCCTGTAACACAAAAGAAAGTGGATGCTTCTCTTGAGGGTTACCACCTAGCAAGACAAACATATCATATATACATGCGTCGGTTATCATCCTACGAGGATAATAGTACTCAAAATCAGCAAAGCGACCGAATGCGGTAGTATTAGGGTTTTCATTTGCCATTCTGTATGCTTGTTTGAATGCTTCTTCTCGAGTTAATCGACAGATATTCAGAAACGGTTTGCAACTCGGATGACAGTAATGAACAATACTTAATTCATCTAAATCAATCATTTGATTCCTTTTGAAATCTATATTCTAGCGGTATATGAAGTTGTAATTAACTCCGGGTGAAAAACTCAGTCTTGCAGTACTGGTTTGACATATCCTTTTTCCAATCCTTCATTTACACAATACTCAATATATCCCCAGAGTTCCGGCAATGCTTGCTTAATCGGTTGCATTCGTTGATAGATCATATCGGATGTAATGCTATGTTGTAGCCAGGTAACTCCACCAGAAAGATGGATATTATTGAGCGATTGTAGCCTGTCGATAGCTGACGCATATATGGCATCATGTGTTTCCATTTGGTCAAACTCTTCCCATAAAGCTCGGTACTCTGATGCCTGTGTGGATGGAAGCAATGAGAATAGTTTGTCTGCTGATTCTTTCTCTCGTTGTTGTTTACTCTCGTTACCTATCTGGTCATAGGCGAATGTATCTCCGGCGTAAATCTCCACAAGATCATGTACTAATGCCATTCTAATAACCCTATCTAAATCCACATCATCAAAACCACAGTATTCAAACAGTGTCATAGCGGTCAGTGCTAGATGCCAAGAATGTTCAGCATCATTCTCCTGACGGGACCTGTCTGTCAGCCATGTCTGGCGAAAAATACTTTTCATCTTATCGACTTCTCTTAAGAAGTGAAGCTGTCCTCTGAGTTTTTCAGTCATTAACATGCCTCCAATGTCTTGATAGAGATTTATAGTTAAGAAAAGGCTCCATATCGTTCATAAATACAACCAGTATTACATAACAGGTTTTATCACTTCCGTCTGTCTGCTTATCAGATGCTCCGATAAGCTCTGCTTTACGTCCGGGTACTCCGGTGCCGTCACAAAGGATATACATAACCTTTGTGGTTTCTCCTACATAATCCTTTCGGGAAACACCTTAAGGACCATTGAGTATTGCATTATTTATGACTTCTTCCTTATCTCTTTATTTTAACTTTGTCAATAGAAGAATCTCAGCAAGGGAGAAAGGGGGTGTGGGGGAACGGAGGGAAAATGTGAAGTAACGATACTACGAAGTGGGTCTTTGTTGAGAATTACTTACTCCTGAAGGGATATACCATGAGATTATCAACGACCTTAAAATGAACTTTTCAGATGGTGAATAATCATTTGCTTTCAGGTAAATGTTCAAGTCATATGGATTCGTATCTAAATTGTCGTTAGGACTTGTGGGTCAAGTATAGACTTAAGATAGCGAAGAGTCATTTATCCGTACTAACTGGCATTATCGGTATGCCTTATTACTTTTATACGATTACCCTTGAAGGTTTCGAAAAAAACATACTCTGCCTATCGTTTGAGTAGCTGAGCCGATACACCAAAAGTATCCTATCTCTGGATTTTGATCTTTCGTTGATTGTATATGAGAAATCAATAGGATATAATATAAATCTACCCGACACTATTCCATAATGGAGAATATACGTGAACAATCTTACCATTTCCAATCTCTCATACTCCTCCTCCGTCGAGACTCTCAGCGATATTTCGCTGGTGGTTACTGAGGGAGAATCGGTTGCTATCATAGGTGATGAACTATCGGGAGCTACCACCCTCATGGACATCATTGCAGATATAAAAAGCCCGGATGAAGGTCTTATAGAGATGTTTGAAAACCAAATATCCGCCCACACCAAACAAGCACTTGGGTATGTTTTCAAGGGTCTACCCTTGTCGGGATTTCTGACTATCGATGATATCGATAGCATCTTCAACGGCATCTATGAGCGGTGGAACCGCAGTACATTCTATGGTTGTTGTCATAAGTTTTCCATACAGAAAAAGGCCACATTGAAGGGTTTTTCACCCATAATGCAACGAAAACTTCTGCTAGCAATCGCAGTTTCGCATGCGACGAGGCTTCTGGTGATTGATCACGCATTCGGCGATATCAGTGGAGGCATGGATGATGAGATAATCGATGTCATTAGCGGTTTTCTGGCAAAAAACCAGCTACGTTCTCTAGTTATTTCTGCCGACTCGATATCCGAAGTGAAGGATCTAGTCAGTAGCTATCTGTTTATTGAAAATGGCAGAGAAACCCTCCATTTTTCTAAATCAGAGCTCGAAACGACGCTTTATCTGGTGGAATGCAGTATCAACAATGAAATGGTAGAACACGCCAGATATCTTTTTAACTCAGATAATGACAAATACTGTAAACTTTTAATTGAGCTTCCCTTTATTTCAGCGGAAACCGAGAAATCCAAGCCCACATTACATGAGATTGACAGATTGATGAAGGGAGACGCGTCAATAACCCACCGCTTACAGAAGCGGGGCTTGTAAAAGCCCTTATTGATTAGTCTAAGTTCTTTTAAAGAACTACGTTACTTAAGAATATATAGGCACTTCAGAAT
>WRIP01000179.1 GCA_009782665.1 Oscillospiraceae bacterium | reverse complement strand
TCGATCGTTTGACTAAATACTTCACCATCGCAAACATGGTGGTAGTGGGTTCCGGATACTGGAATATCGTTCACGGTAATACACCTGAGGAGGTTCGACAGGACCTCGAAGGAATGCAGGTTATGAGACGATTAGGGGAGAATATGGCGTATCTGCTTCATAGTCTTGAAATAGCAAACACAAGTGTTACCAAAAACGTCCCCGAACCACACATCGGAATGAACTTCATAAGGTAGAAACTAACGGGATACTAAATGCGTCTATTCATTGCATTAAATTTTAGTGATGTGATAAAAGAATCAATAGTTCAAGTCGCTCACAAACTGCGTGTTCAAATCGAACGAGGACGGTTCACTGCGATAGAAAATCTACATATGACCCTTGTTTTCGTCGGTCAAAGCAGTAAGGCAGAGTTTGTCGTTATTCAAGAAGTAATACACAATATCACATTTGCTCCGCTGACCGTGATCTTCAATACCACCGGGTATTTCAATACCCGAAAAGGCAATACCTGGTGGGTAGGGGACAAAGACAGGATGTCAGACTCTTTACTTACTACCCTTCGTCAACCACTTGTTGCTAACCTGTCTCAAGCGGGCATTAGAGGTGTTCAGGTTGATTCAGGGCAGTTTACACCGCATGTAACCATTGCACGGGATGTGGTCGGTGGGATTAATCCCTGGACCTTTCCCTCTTTTACCGAGCAAATTTCTTCGATTGATTTGATGAAATCCGAACTGATAGACGGTAGGATAGTGTATTCCAAGATGTATGAACATGCTGCGAATAGTGAGATAGTAACTATCTAAATCAGATTTTCTTTAGCGATAGTCATATATCTTGCGACTGGACAGAGCTGTTAATCTTGTGAGTTTCAATTACATCTCTCAACAGCACCAGTCCATTCTTATGGTCCTTTACATATATCTTTGGTAACGGTCTGCTCAAAAACAGCGAGATTCCTTCGGTAACTGAATAGGCACCGGTATTGTGAAAGACTAATCGATCCCCGACCTTTGGATCGGTTAGTTTTACTTTTCTCATCAGAATATCGTTGGTTGTACAGAGGCTTCCGCAGATCATGTATTCATTGTTGCAAAGCTCTGGTTGCTCGGTATGGATATGGGTAAAATAGGGAATCTGCATACCCCAAATCTGTCCGGCATATGTCAGATGATGAATTCCACCATCCACAACTACATAGTTAACCCCATCAGCATGCTTAATGTCATCAATTGAGGTAATATATTTTCCACAATGAGCGGCAATATATCGTCCGAGCTCAACCGTGACACTGCAATACTCTGACATGTCTTTTAATGAAGTATATAGTTCATCGAGTAGTCTGACCTCGGTAATATCTGAATTGCTATCGTCGAAATATGACACACCGAGCCCGGGTCCGTATTCCAGATGCCTTGGTTCAAAACGATATCTGTCTCTCAGCAATCCGAACCAATCGTTGAGCATAGTGATCTCGGCGATTTGTTCGGTAGGCTTTATTCGCTGGGTAGCAGTGAAGTAGTGTATACCTATAAAATCTATCTTCTCATATCGTTCGGTAGTGGATAGTATAGATTCGATGGTGTTCCTATCCATGCCAAACTGGTTTCCTGAAGATAATCTCAGTAAAACTCGGCATTTTTTGTCATACAGTTGAGCATAATCGTTGATAAGCTCCAGCTGTTTTCGTGACTCTGCGGTAAAAGTCCCTACATTGTACTCAAAGGCGCAAGATATATCCGATATTGTTTTATTTACGCTGGAAAACACAATGTTAGCACCATCGATATGCATTTTCCTGCAGATATTCAACTCTCCGGTTGAACATACTTCGTAACCTGAGATGTGTAATCCTAACCGTCCGACCAAAAAGGGATTAGCTTTAAGCGCAAAGTTAAGCGATACGTTTTCAGGCAGGTGTGACGCAATTGTCTCTGAACGGGTATTTAGCAGATCTAGATCAAACACATATGATGGGGTATCTAACACTGAAAAGATATCGATATCTGCGGCAGTCATCATTTATCTCCTGTTCTTTGCTCTTCTGTATATCTCTTTAGTAGAGCGACACGGTCGGTTTTTCCGTTTTTGGTCAGCGGAATCTCATCGATGCAACGAAAGAGGTTCGGCAGCATATACTGAGGCAACAGTTTTCTCGCAGTTGTGAGAATATCAACTGTGCTAATACTACCTATATAGAATGTGACGAGTAGATCGGTGGATTCTATGTGGATACAACATACCCGTTCGACAGCTTCAATCCCGGTTAACACACTCTCTATCTCCGATAGTTCCACCCGACGACCTTGATGTTTTACCTGAAAGTCTTTTCTACCCATAAAAAACAATGCACCAGTTTCGTCATATTTAGCCAGATCACCGGTACGGTAGAGAGTCTCATCCCACCTTGAGTTGAGGGGATTACTACAAAAAGCGGCATGGGTTTGCGAGGGATTATCATAGTATCCCAAAGCCAAACAGCTGCCAATTACACAGATTTCTCCAGGTATATCTGCTTCCGATATCTGTTTATCGTTTTCGTCCAGCAGTAGTACCCGTTCGTTGGGAAAGGGATTCCCCAACGGTAATGGTTTGTCATCTGGGAAATCTGTTTCGACAATATAATACATACAGTTACAGGTAATCTCGGTCGGTCCATAGAGATTTACATAGAGTGCATTGGGATAGTGCTCCTGAAAGTATTTGAGATGTTTAGTTGGCATTACCTCACCGCTAAACAACACCTTATTTACCCTATCGGGTTTAAGATGAGAGAGTATATCGGTTACCGATAGGACAAGAAGTGCCGACACGGCCCAGATTAAGGTGGTTACATGTCTTTCGTTAAGATAGCTGACCAAACGAATCGGGAAGGTAAAAAGAGAACGCGATACCAACTCAACCCGCGCACCGGTTTTGAGTGCGGAGTATATATCCTTTACCGATAGATCGAAATCCAACGGTGCTTGGTTTGCCAACACGTCGCTATCATCGATTTTGAAAAGGGGACAAAAGACTTCCATGAAATCTATGACCGAACGATGTGCTATCACTACCCCTTTCGGTGATCCGGTTGAACCCGAGGTGAAGATAGTATATAGTGCATCGGTATCAATTGCCTGACAGCGGATAAAGTCGAGTGTTTCACTCTTAATTTGAGTGGCTACTGCATCCTTAATAGGATGGATAGTCGGTAGTATCTTCAGATACTCGTCTACTGAGTATCTGCACTCTGAATCCCATAAAACCATTTCGGGTTTGAGCGACTCAATTATCTTACGGTTACGCACAAAAGGTTGTGAAATATCCACAAGTACATAAAAGCAGCCCGCATAGACTGCTCCCATAAAGGCGATAATACAGTCGACACTCTTTTCCCCCAGAATGACCACCGGATTACCCGGACCGATAATGTCGGAGATATAGCTACCGATACTCTTTGCCTTCTTCTCCAGCATATTGAAGGTGATTTCGGTA
>WRIP01000178.1 GCA_009782665.1 Oscillospiraceae bacterium | reverse complement strand
TAACCGCCGAAAAATAAAAACTCCTCAAGGTTATAACCGAAGGTTTCTTTGC
Source organism: Oscillospiraceae bacterium (assembly GCA_009782665.1). Taxonomy (GTDB): domain Bacteria; phylum Bacillota; class Clostridia; order Oscillospirales; family Ruminococcaceae; genus WRIP01. The sequence continues at coordinate 3,453 of WRIP01000178.1, read as the reverse complement.
ACTCGGCAAAGCTCCAATGCGGTGAGTATAACACTTCAAACCTACCTATTAAAGACTCTGTAAGCTCTTTTTGCAAAAGAAGTGGTGATGAGCCTGTAAGAATAACTTTCATTGGGGTTTTTATCCGAGTATCTTCATCCCAAAGTAATTTGACCATTGATGACCATTCGGGTATTTTTTGAATTTCATCAACAACAAGTACAGCTCCTTCTTTATTTTTTGCAAGAACGCGGGTTTGTTCCCACTCATTGCGTAACCACTCTTTTCCGGCAATCCCCGGCTCATCTGCGCTGACAAAGTGATTGGGTGCGTTCAATGATTCGAGTGCTTGTAAAACTGCTGTGGTTTTTCCTGTCTGCCGCGCTCCTGCGACTATCTGCATAAAACGGCGTGGTTCGTTAAGTCTATCCGCAATTTGCATAACTAACTTTCTTTTGAACATAAACACCTCCGACGCAATACTCAGTACACTTTACTATATACTCAGTATATAATGTTTTTTTCATTCTTGTCAAGACCTGATTAAAATTCATCACAGCCCCCTTGACACGACAGTACGCAGATGCACACATATATGGCTGAATGATATCACAGGAACCCAAATGCAAATAACAGGATAAAACCGGGCGGCAATTATGCCGCCCGGTTTTATCATTTATTACTAGCCGTTTGTTACTCAAGTTCTAACATACCGGTATACAATTGGTAGTACCTACCTTTGAGCGTTAACAGCTCTTCATGTGTACCGCTTTCTACAATGCTTCCATGCTCTAACACAATAATCTGATCGGCATGCCGGATAGTCGACAGACGATGGGCAATCAGGAATGTAGTTCTTCCCTCCATTAACTGATCCATCCCGCGTTGTACCAGATGCTCGGTGCGTGTATCAACCGATGAGGTAGCTTCATCAAGTATCAGCACCGGCGGGCCAGAGACTGCTGCACGGGAGATATTGAGCAGCTGACGTTGTCCCTGACTCAGATTACCTCCGTTTGAGCTCAACTCGGTATTGTATCCATCCGGCAGGCGACGGATAAAGGAGTCAGCATTTGCTAACTTAGCAGCATCTACTACCTCTTGGTCGGTAGCGTTGATATTGCCGAATCGGATGTTATCGGTTACGGTACCAGAGAAGAGATTAGTATCCTGTAGTACTACGCCTAGTGACCGGCGTAGATCGTCCTTTTTGATATCCTTTATATCTATCCCATCATAGAGTATCTGTCCATCGGAAATATCATAAAATCGATTAATTAGGTTGGTGATGGTGGTCTTACCGGCTCCGGTAGAACCGACCAATGCAATCTTCTGTGCCGGTAAAGCTTCAAGAGAAATATCGTTCAGTATAGTATGATCGCGTTCATAGGCAAATGTGACGTTCTTGAACTGAACATGCCCTTCAACCCGTCTCAGCTCATCCATATACTTCCAAGCCCAAATATTAGTGCGTTGTTCCACCTCTTCAAGGGTTCCATCATCCTTTACTATAACGTTGACTAATCGGGCAGTACCTTCATCCAACTCAGGTCTACTATCAATAACCCTGAACACTCTCTCAGCACCTGCCATAGCCATCATGACATAGTTGAACTGCATCGAGAGTTGACTGATAGGACCGGCAAACATCCGGTTATATAGTAGGAAGGATGCCAGTGAACCGAGATCCAGTTTCCCCTGTATGGCCAAATATGCTCCGACTGCTGCGGTAATGGCATAAAGGGTATATGACAGGTTCATAGTTATCGGCATCAACATACTAGAGAAGGTATTCGCTCTGACACCGGCTTCAAACATATCCACCACTATCTCGCCAAACACCGCTTTGGAGTGTTTTTCATGTGAGAAGACCTTGACGACACGTTGACCTTCGATCATCTCTTCTGCATATCCGTTGAGGTTACCCGCATATCGTTGTATCTTTCGGAAATACTCGCCGGATTTTGATGCTAATTTCACCATAATGGTGACCATCAACACCAACATACATAATGATATAACCGTGAGTGGCGGGCTAAGGATGAGCATCATAGTAGTAATACCTATGATGTTCACTATCGTGTTGACGAACTGTGGAAATGTTTCAGATAGCATCTGTCGCATGGTATCCACATCGGTAGAAAACACACTCATCAACTCACCGTGTGTTCTTTGATCATAGTACTGTATAGGCATGTCCTGTAGACTGGCAAAAACATCGCTGCGCATCTGGTAGAGAGTTCCGGTTGAGACTTTAGACATTGAGAATCGATAGATATATGTGGAACATGCTCCCACAATATATACAGCTCCCATGATGATGAGCAATGTGACGAACCCGCTCAGTTCCGGATTATCCTGTCCGATATACGGCAGTACATAATCATTGATGATAGGTTTAAAGAAGTAGGAACTGGCAATATTAGCCAAGCAACTTATGATGATACAGCAGGTAGTGAGAATGAGTAGATTCTTTCTTTGCATCATGTACTGGAGTATCCGCCTGATGGTACCCTTCAGATCTTCAGGACGTGCGGTGCGTAGTTGTCTGTATTGTGTTCTTGACGAGGATCTTTCTTCCATTACACCACCCCCTGCAGCTGAGTTGTATACAACTCTTTATATATTTCATTACTCTCAAGCAGTTTGCGATGGTTACCTATCTCCTGTATCTTTCCATCGTCCATAACGATAATGAGGTCGGCATCCACAACTGAAACTATACGTTGCGCAATGATGATGGTGGTCATATGTGAGAGTGATTCTTTAAAGGCGGCTCTGATTCTACTGTCGGTGTCGGTATCGACCGCAGATGTAGAGTCGTCAAGTATCATTATCTTCGGGTTTTTGAGTAGTGCCCGTGCAATGCAGAGTCGTTGTTGTTGTCCTCCCGAAAGATTAACGCCTCCCTGCCCCAGCAATGTTTCATATCCGTCCGGTAGACCTCTGACAAATGTATCAGCTTGCGCTCTACGACAGGCTTCATATACCATCTCGTCGGTGGCGTCTTCATCCCCCCAGCGTAGATTTTCCATGATAGTTCCGGAGAACAGGATATTCTTCTGTAACACCATGGCGACATCTTTTCTCAGGTTATTAAGCGGATACTCTTTGATGTCATGCCCTCCGATAACTAACTGTCCCGATGTCACCTCATAGAGTCTCGGTATGAGTTGTACCAGCGAACTCTTGCCGGCACCGGTACCACCGATAATGCCGATGGTCTGACCAGACTCTATTTTGAAATCTATCTCCTGAAGCACCAAATTGGCAGAGTGTTTCGAGTAGCTGAAGTTGACATCCTTAAACTCTATCGATCCGTCGAGTAACGACAGGTTCGCGTCGGTGGACAGATCCTTAATATCGATTTCTTCATCTAATACTTCGTTAATTCTACCGGTAGATATTCCAGCAATAATACTCTGCATGAGTATGTTTGATAGCATCATCAATGAAAAGAGCATCTGACGTATG
>WRIP01000177.1 GCA_009782665.1 Oscillospiraceae bacterium | reverse complement strand
ATTTGCGCGGATTTGGATTTTCACAATCTGGTACTTTCCATGAAATCGAGCAACACCCGCACGATGGTTTTTGCATCGCGGCTGTTAGTATCTAAAATGGCGCAGGAAGGGTTTGATTATCCGCTACATCTGGGTGTTACCGAAGCCGGAACGGTTGAGACGGGTAGTATAAAGTCTGCCATCGGAATCGGCTCATTACTACTAGATGGTATCGGAGATACCATCAGGGTATCACTTACAGGAGATCCTGTCAGTGAAGTCTCGGTGGCGAAGAATATTCTCAGGGTACTCGGTATGACCGATGAGGTTACCGTCATCTCCTGTCCTACCTGCGGTAGGACCTCCATTGATATCATCTCGATAGCTAGCAGTGTTGAAGCCAAGACTAAACATATACGGAAGAAACTTAAGGTGGCGGTTATGGGGTGTGAAGTAAACGGACCGGGAGAGGCAGCTGATGCCGATATCGGAATTGCTGCCGGAAAAAACTCTGCAGTACTCTTTAAGCAAGGCAAACCGGTAAGAAAGATTACCGAAAACTACGTGGAAGAATTGGTAAGGGAAATAGAACTATGGAAGAGCGAATAGGACATTCTTTAGCGGACATATGGCCTGAGCTGGCATCATATAACCGGAAGGGTATTAACACCAAGCTTGAGGCAATAGAGATAAACAGGGATGCGAAGACAATAAGCATAACTGTTTTTTGTGACGCACTTGATACCGATTATATCGATTACACCAAACAGTATATTAAAAACCGATATATGTCATACTCTGTCATGTTCTTCTTTCGTTTTGACAAAACCGCATTCTCGCTTGACGGATTTAATATGGTGCTCGATCGTTTGCGTAGCAATGGTAGACCACTCAACGGTATATTTGATTCTGCAACAGTGTCTATCGAAAAGGATAATATATCGATAATATTGAGCGGTGGCGGTGCCTTTGTTTTACGTGAAATCGACTTTGTAGATGAGTTCAATGTTATTGCAGAGCATATGTTCGGCCTGACCTTTAACATAAATATCTCAACGCAAGAATCCATTCAACCGGAAGATAAGAAGCAAGAAGATACTAACGTTGTAGTAGTCAAGATGTCATCAGTTCCTAAACTTCCTACCAAGAAAGTTAAGGGGGAGACACAGCATTTTACTCTGGCAGATGACGAATGCGAAGTCGTTTACGGTAAGGATATCTCACTTTCTAAGGTATTACCGCTGTCGGAGGTAGTATCGGAGACAGGTAACTATACTGTCTGGGGAGAGGTGTTTGCGGTCGATGAGTACGAGACTCGTCGAAGAACTAAGCAGATGACTATATCCATAACCGATCAGACCAGCTCGATTGAAGTGAAGTCGTTTACACCCGAAAGTGCTGTCGCGCTCGCTACCATAAAGGTGGGGGATACATTATTAGTTGAAGGAGATATATCCTTTTCGCGATACAACAACGACTATGTCATGTACCCCAATAGTATTTCCAAGATACATATGCTCAACCGCAAGGATGAGAGTGAAAACAAACGAGTAGAACTCCATCTGCACACCAATATGTCGAGAATGGATGCGATACCTTCTGCAAGACAGGCGGTCATGACTGCATATACATTTGGCCATCCTGCAGTAGCCATAACTGATCACGGGGTGGTGCAATCCTTCCCTGAAGCAGCTGAAACCTACCTCGACATCAAGAAAAAGAACCCTGATGCCAATTTTAAAATAATCTACGGCATCGAAGCCTACTATATTGATGATTCAACTACATCCTTCTCTGCAATCGGCAGTAGGAATGAGAACAAAAGACCTTTTCATATGATCCTGTTGGCTGCTAACCAAACAGGGTTAAAGAATCTATATAACTTAGTTTCACTCAGTCATATAAAGAATTTCTACCGACGACCGGTTATGTTGCTCAGTGAGATAGAACAGTACCGAGAAGGGCTCATCATGGGTTCCGCTTGCATTGCCGGAGAGATAGCCAAGGGGATTCTTGATGGGATAGACCCAAGCGAACTCGCTGGTATTGCCGTAAAATATGACTACTTCGAGATACAACCCGTCACCAACAACGAATTCTTGATTCGAGACGGAACGGTAAACGATACCGAGGCACTGCGTGAGATAAATCGCAAGATAATCGAACTGGCAAGACAGATGAAAAAACCAGTAGTCGCTACCTGCGATGTACATTTTCTAAAACAACGCGATAGCATCTACCGTGAGATTATATTGCAGGGACAGGGATATGATGACACTGAAACACAGGCTTTATTGATGTATCGAACTACCGAAGAGATGTTAGCAGAGTTTGATTATCTCGATCAAGCTACACGCGAAGAGGTAGTTATCACCAATCCAAACCTTATAGCGGATATGGTAGACGTTGATATTAAACCTATCCCGGATGGTACCTTCACGCCTTCAATTGAAGGCTCTGAGCAAACACTCAGCGATTTAGTGGAAACTGCTCTAGTTACTCGTTATGGAGCTTCACCAGATATCATAATTAAGGAACGCAAGGAGGTTGAACTCTCAGCCATACTCGAAAACGGCTATGCAGTCCTCTACATTACCTCATTGAAACTAGTGGAGAAATCCGAATCCGACGGATATCATGTGGGTTCGCGAGGTTCGGTAGGCTCTTCCTTCATCGCATTTCTCATCGGAATCTCGGATGTAAATCCATTACCGGCACACTACCTCTGCAGTCACTGTCATCATTTTGAACTGCTAGAAGGGGTCGAAAGCGGCTTCGATGTTAACTCTATTGCCTGTCCGGTTTGTGGAGAACCGATGATTAGCGACGGACATGATATTCCCTTTGAAACATTTTTAGGCTTTTCCGGTGAGAAGGCTCCTGATATAGACCTAAACTTCTCTTCCGAGTACCAGGCAGAGGCACACCGATATACAGAACAACTGTTCGGTGCGGATTATGTCTTCAAAGCTGGCACCATCTCGGTCATCCAGGAACGCACAGCTTTTGGATTTGTGAAGAAATACCTAGAGGAAAAACAACTGACAGTCAGCCGTGCCGACGAGAACCGACTCATAGCCGGTATCACCGGTATTAAACGCACCACCGGACAGCATCCCGGAGGGATGGTGGTCATCCCCTCCGATCATGATATTAGTGATTTCACACCCATCCAATATCCTGCAGACGATAGGTCCAGCACCTTCCGCACCACCCATTTCGATATTGATTCACTTAAAGAAACATTGCTAAAGCTAGACATCTTAGGGCATGATGTACCGACGATGTATAAGTATCTAGAGGATATTACCGGAATATATATCCCGGATATACCGATGAATGACCCGAAGGTATATGAATTGTTTACCGATGTCAAACCGCTGGGGGTAAAACCCAAAGAGATCGGTTCAACTATAGGGACGTTAGGAATCCCTGAGATGGGCACACAGTTTGTAGAACAGATATTAGTGGAATCCAAACCCAAGAATTTCTCGGATCTTCTACAGATATCGGGATTATCCCATGGTA
>WRIP01000176.1 GCA_009782665.1 Oscillospiraceae bacterium | reverse complement strand
TAACAGCGAACTCGAGGATCAAATACTCATTAAGAGTGACGGGATGCCGACGTATAACTTTGCGAATGTCGTCGATGACCACGCTATGGCAATAACCCATATCATCAGAGGCAACGAATATCTCTCGTCATCTCCGAAATACACACTTCTATATAATGACTTTGGGTGGGATATCCCATCATATATCCACTGTCCTCAGGTCATGAAAGATTCTCAACACAAACTGAGCAAACGTGACGGAGATGCATCCTATCAGGAACTGACCGAAAAGGGGTATCTCCCTGCTGCTATTCTAAACTATCTAGCATTACTAGGGTGGGCACCGAAGTCAGAACAGGAGATTTTTTCACTTGAGCAGCTTATTAGCGCCTTCGATATTTCCGGTATCAGTCGATCACCCGCGATATTCGATATTAAGAAACTCAACTATATTAATGCGGAATACATTCGTGCATTGACGCCAGAGCAGTTCAAAAAGCATGCTATGCCATTCATCAAGCAGGCAGTAAAACGTGATGACATCGATTTCGATGTCTGTTGTGAAGTACTCAGTCCGAGATGTGAATACTTTCAAGATATTGTAGAAAGACTCGACTTCATCGACCGACTCGATGATTATTCACTCGAGCTCTTTGTACACAAAAAGATGAAGACAACTATCGAGTCATCTCTTTATGCTTTACGACAGATTCTACCGATTGTTACCGAGTTAGATGATTTTACCAAAGACAATCTGCATACAACCCTATTCGCTCTTATTGAAGAGTTAGAGGTCAAGAATGGTACAATTCTGTTCCCGCTACGTGTCGCTCTGTCGGGGAAAGAATCAACCCCCGGTGGTGGTATCGAGTTAGCTGTGATACTCGGTAAAACAGAATCGCTTAAACGTATTGCACTAGCGATTGAGCTGCTCAGTAACGCAGTATCAGTCGGATAGTCTTTTCCAATAGTGTCTATTTCTACTCTCTCAATTAATGATCGGAACTCCCGCTTTTGGGATTTCCGATTATTACTAACTCTACATATCTTCTGGACTTTGTAAACTCTCTAATAACAACATATCTATCACCATATCATATATGGCGATAGACAACCGGTATATTATACAACCAGTTGTAAATACTTTTGTACATATTGCACATTTCCAATTGCATATTTTCTCCGACGCTGTTTTTTAAAGACCGTACAAACGGACATCCCTGACGATATAATGAACTCAATACGAAAGGAGTGTTGTTTCAGCATCAGGTCAGAGCACAGCGAACACCTAAACCCTTGTTTTATACTTCTAATAGTTGAATATGAAATATGGTCAATGTGTGTTATGAAAGGTAATGACAAACACCGCATCGACGGTGTGTTGTTACAGAAGATCATTAAGGTTGAATAACAAAGGAGAAAGTTGCAATGAATAATATGAATAACAATGACAAGGTCAATACGCTTTTTCAGCGTGTTTCTGACGGAATTAATGATGTGTTTGTAAGCGAAGACTTCCGTGAATATCTACGAGTAATGTCGAGATTTCACACATACAGTGCCCGAAATTCTCTCTTGATTCTTATGGCTAACCCCAATGCTACTTTGGTGGCAGGATACCAATCATGGATAAAGAATTTCGGTAGATATGTTAAGAAGGGTGAAAAGGGTATCCCTATTTTCGCTTACACACCCTTCACCTGTATCGAGAAGACTGCTATGCATGATGAGGCTGGAGGTTCTATCATCACAGAAACCCAACGAGAGGTATCTGCATATAAGGTGGTACATGTATATGATATATCTCAAACCGAAGGTACTCCCCTGCCGGTAATTGCAAAGGAACTGAGCTCCAGTGTACAAGACTATGAGGTTTTACTCGACACTATCAAACTCATTTCCCCATATAGCATTAAGTTTGAGAGTCTAGATCGGATTAAAGGGTATTGTGATCCAGATAACGGGTTGATTGTCATCAACCGAGGGATGAGTGAATCTCAGACACTGAAAACATTGATTCACGAGGTGGTACATGCGCTTAAGCATTCCAAATCGTCCGTTTTCTACGATGATGAGAACGATCGAATTGAAGAGGAAATAGAGGCTGAGTGCTGTGCATTTGTCGTTTGTGAGCACTATGGTGTCGATACCTCAGAATATTCTTTTCCCTATATGGCTGCTTGGAGTAAAGATAAGGACAGTAGCTGTCTGCTCAGGTTGTGTAAGAGCATACAGATAATCTCAGATGATATAATCTCAAAGATAGAGCACTACTCAATTGCTCAAAAAGTAACTTGAGAGATAACAAAATAAAGGAGCAACAATGCATCGTTTTCTGACCAAAAAAGAATTTTTAATCCTCTTAGCTACTGTTATGGTTATAGCCATTAGCTTTGCGGTTGTAGGGTTTCTGATGCGAGGAGACGATGTGGTTGCTCAGGTCACATATGATAAAACAGTAGTCATGATAATTGAACTGTCAGAAGATGAGATTTATCATATTGAAGGAGTATTTCCGGTCACGCTGGAGGTGAAGGATGGAGCCATTCGATTCCTCAACTCTCTCTGTCCCAACCACGATTGTGAAGCATTTGGATATATCTCTTCACCTCTCGAGTCGGCTATCTGTCTTCCGGCTAGAGTATCTGTACAGATAGTAAATCGCCCACACTAGACGAATGTCATCGCAATGATAACACTCATTCGCTACTGTATCTTCAGCACAGTAAGAAAAGTCAGTCAAGCAAATGACATATTTCATCCCCGAGATGTGAAAAATACTCTCGGGGTTTTAATATGTCTGAAGGTTTTAATAACTCTACTAGTCATAACCTCAAGAAGACAAGATGTATATTCGAGATTTTTCTGTCCACATTATTCATATTCATCTCTTCATGTGAAAATTTGACTTCGTTAATATCAAACAGAAGCTGTTAGATAAAGCTTACTCGCTTAAATAAAATTGAAACAGCTAGGTTAATTATTACTCGGTAAAAATCAAACTGTAACAGCTAGGTCACTAGGTCACAAGCTTGTAATATAACCTCCTAAAACATATAATACAGGTACTAACCGATGATCGAAATATATGTCATCTGACAGAAAATACCGGTAAAATCTTCACAAAGTGAAGGTTTTCTTAGTCTTTATAGCTAAAATGTTACGTTTGCAACATTATTGTTAGTATATATAATGTAATATATAGACTGTGTGCTTAATGCTTAAACACATTCAAGTTATCAAAAAATACACTCTATTGCGAGAGGAAAATAATAGATGGACAACACTGTAAACAACAATTCCAGAGGATTAAGTCGTCTGTTGAATCGGATGAACCTTAAGCTCCGACCGAAACTGATCCTCATCTTTCTTGTGGTAAAGATAATACCCATTATCCTGCTTACAATCATTGCCTGGAACCAAATCATTTCACTTGGTCATATCCTGCAAGATATTGCGGTTGAGGATGCTACTAAAGCACTAAACGATGGTGCTAGAGAAAGCATCGAGCGGTTGACTACAGATACCGCCTT
>WRIP01000175.1 GCA_009782665.1 Oscillospiraceae bacterium | reverse complement strand
TTCTGCCGGGTGATCCCGGTGTATAGTGGGTGGCAGCTTCATACCCGTCACTAAAATTATTTACCGTTTGACTAAAACTACCGATGATAGACAAAAGAATAATAGTAAGGACTGGAATTAGGCGAACTAACCTTCGCTTCTCCTTCTTTAGGATATGACTGATATATATCGATATCGCAATAACACAAAAGGCATATGCTGACAGTATGAAATATATCTCACTACCGCCGTATTGATGGGTTAAATATGTAAGAAAACTACCAAATACCGTAACCGCAAGACTGAAGATGACATACACTTTATCTTTTCTTGTTGAAACAACAACCAGCACAACAAGACAGATGACAGCGAGACTCATCAGGCAATATGAGGTCAACTGCATGGCAACTATCGTTAGACCTACACTCTGATGCCCTAACAGATTCTTCACAATCAAAAACACATCGGTGTCATAGACGAATCGTCCGGGATACCACAGCACAAGAGATGCCGCATCGTTACTGTAGATGAGAAAATATGGAATAACGAAGGATAGAAGCAGCATTATCCCTCGGAAGACGACCGATTTCCGTTCTTCTTTCTTAAATAGTCGGAATAACAGTGTAACACCGAATCCGAACAGATATATCACCGCTATTGGTCCTTTGGCAGCTACAGTCAGTGCAAAGGACAGACAACAGAGTAGAAAAACAGATGAAAACCCTTTGGTTTGGTTTTCAAAGCTGTCGATGAAGGTCAGCAGTGAGACAGCTCCTAACGCTATGGCAAGTGAAAACCCTAACGTATCGGAATACATATAGTAGGTGAAGCGATTCTCGAATGGAGAGAGTATAAACAGCAGAACAAACGAGATGATTATACTCAGATTATTCTTAGCAACCCGCTTAATGAGTGCTGCTAGTGCAAGCACACAAAAGGGAGTAAACACCGTAAGAGAATAATCGGTGATTAAATCAAAACTGGAAAACCCCGTGACCGACTTCATGACTGCAAGAAACGCAAACGGTAACGCATGATAGGTATAGTTGATGCCTATCGCCTTGACATCCTCAAACGGAAATGTTTTCGATGCAGATGTGACTAACCCCACCGAGTTGAGCAGATCCACATGATACTGTCTCGGTCCGTCTATAGCCGGAGAAGCATTTGCTGCAGTGAGAAAAAACATCACCAGAGCTAGTGAGATAACCGCTAGTACTACAGCAAGAAAGAATTCTTTGCTATCAGTCTTAGTATATAACGGTTGAGCTCGGGTGATTAACAATCCAACAACACCAAAGAGCAACATGAGTAGGGGAATAAGAGCAAGTAAAGACATAAGACCTAGTAGCGCAAACATGAGATAGAGCAGAAACATATATATGAAGCTCAAGGTAAAGGTATACACCAATGCCTCTAGTGGGGTTGATTTAAGCCTTAAACCTTTGTGTAGCACAATGCCTGGTAACAAAAACACAATCATGAAAAGTATAAACTTGAGACTACTAATTACTGCTATCTTAAAGAAGTGATTGCTCAGTAGGGTATAGACAGCAGCCAGCACTACTGCAAGGATGATATATCTGATAGGTTTTCTGTTTACGATAAACCTCATTCGGTTTCCTTTCGTCTGTTCTATGTCATATCAAGAATAACCTAATCTGATTAGTTAACCTTTTGCCAGTAGCGAAGCTGCCTTTAGATATGCGTATCGGGATGATATAAGACTTAGACCACCTTGCATAAACGCATGATAGGGTGCTGTTAGCGGTGCATCGCTCGAGAGTTCTATAGAAGACCCAGCAGTAAATGCTCCCGAAGCCATTACTATCTTCGTGTCATATCCCGGCATCTCAGTAGCAGTCGGTATAGCCTGACTATCAATCGGTGAAGCCGATTGGATAGCTTTGCTGAGTATTAAAAGATTCTCTTTCGTATTCATCATTAATATAGTCACGATATCGTTTCGCTGCTCATCGTATTTCGGGGATACTTCAAAAGACAGGCGAGAAAAGAAATATGAGGCATAGACGGCACTTTTAAGCGCTTCACCGGTAATATATGGAGCCTGGTATAGCCCGAGCAGCAAGGTCCTATATCCTAATGCGTTGCTGCCAACCTCACGTCCGACCCCTGGAGCAGTGAGTCGATGACTGCATAGTTCCACCAGATCCTTCCTTCCGGCGATATATCCTCCGGTTTCGGCAATCCCACCTCCCGGATTCTTGATAAGCGAACCGATTATTAGGTCGGCTCCGTGTTCGGTAGGTTCGGTAGTTCGTGTGAACTCACCGTAGCAGTTATCCACCACGACGATAATATCTTTCTTAATCTTCTTGACTGTATCGGAGATAGACTTAATATCTTCAAGCGATAACGCCCTTCGAGCCGTGTATCCGCAAGAACGCTGGATATATATGACGTCGGTATCTTTTACCATCGTCTTTATGGTAGCGATATCCGGTTTTGAATCAACTAACTCTATCTGATTATACTCAATTCCAAAATCAATTAGTGAACCTAATCCTTTATCCTTTAATCCCAGTGTAGTTTGAATAGTTTCATATGGGGTTCCGCTCACCGACAGAAGACGCATACCCGGTCGGAGTATACCAAACAGCGCGGTGGTAATCGCATGGGTTCCACTGACGAACTGTGTTCGGCATAGTGCATCCTCGGCAGCTACAATCTTAGCAAATACTCTGTCAGCAGCATCTCGCCCGATGTCATTGTAACCGTATCCATAGCTTCCCTGTAGATGGTGTGCACCGATAGCAGTTTCATTGAATGCTAGCAGTACCTTGAGTTGATTATAGTCTCGAATCGTGTCGATTCTTGTAAAAATCGAACTACATTCGTTCATTGTTTCCCGGTCCAACAACGCATACTGTTGTTCTATGCCATACTCTGTCCAGTTCACTGAAGCTTACTCCTACCTTTTGTGTTTTGATATATGGTATAAAGTGGTACTCACTTACTCTAATAAGTTAACCAGAGCCTTGAAGTGTCTCCCGCGTTCTTCAAAACTACTATAACTGTCGAAACTAGGAGAGGCGGGAGATAGCATGACAATATCTCCAGGTCTAGCATAACTATATGCGGCAGCGACCGATGATTCTACATTAGAGGTAAAGAATAGTTCAATCTTAGCTTTAGATTCTCTTATCACCTCAGCGATACTCTGTGCGGTAGGACCGCTCAGAAAAGCACATTTGACACTGTCTGCAAGGTCATCTAAAAGCGGGTAGTAGGATAGTCCTTTATCGCTTCCACCTGCAATCAGTATGATTTTACTGTCGAAGGATCTAAGCCCAGCAATAGTCCTAGTTGGAGAGGTCGCAATAGAATCATTGAACCACTTGACGCCGCCCACTTCACGTACAAATTCTATCCTGTGTTCAACGCCTCTGAACTCTCTGACTGTCTCAATAAACACATCATTTTCTACTAATCCATGGGTAACCGCATACGCTGCAGCTATGTTGTCCTTGTTATGCTCTCCTAATAGCTTTAGGTTGTCCAGTACCATAATTTCATCGATATCGG
>WRIP01000174.1 GCA_009782665.1 Oscillospiraceae bacterium | reverse complement strand
ATAGAAATTACTATCGCTAGTGCGATATATACCTTTCGAACCGACCTTATCCGGTCACAGATAATACCCCAGATAGGTTGCGATATGATGGCAACAATCGAGTCAATCGTAAGTATTGCTCCGATTTGGGTGGAGCTATAGTCACGTTTGGTCAAAAAGGCGACTATAAACGGGTAGTAACACGCCATCGCAGAGTAATGGAAGATATTGAGATATGAGAATTTACCTAAAAAGTCACGGGTTTTGGATAGATTCATGTCCAGTCTCAGATCGTAAAAAACATTAGTTTGATCTAAACATCTTCCTTTCATATTTTGAAGGTACTCTACCTGCTCAGTAGGGGTAATGTTTCACCAAATATACTTTTGAAACCGTAAATATATTGTACCACCTAATACACTAAAAGTAATGTAAAAAATGTATGTAGGTAATCTAACCTGCACTAAGTATTAACTCATTCAATCGGTCAGGGAAGTTGACGGTCATCCCGTCAACACCGAGATTATATGCTTTCGCCATTACTTCGGTATCGGATATACCCCAAGCACGTATGTTAAAATCCAAAGTTCGCAGATAGTCCATCTGCTCTTGGTTTAGTTCGGGTGCATAGGGACAGTACTGTTCAACCGATGCATCAACTAGAAGTGAAATGGTATTTCGATTAAATTCGGTTGAGAGAAAACCTAGACGAGGAGCATTATCCACCTCTGCTAGTTTAAGGACGCTGTCGAGAGAAAACGAGGTAATGTGATATTGTTTATTATCTAGATAATGTCGGCAGATATCGAGTAGTTCATACTCTATTTCAGCTGCCTTTAACTCGATAGCAAACATGAGAGGTTTTGCTGCAAAGTATCCTAGAAAATCCTTAAGGGTGACGATTTTCTCATTTTTCCAGCGGTCGCTGAAGAACCCTCCGAAATCCAACTCTCTTAACTGTCGAAGTGTCAGATCGCTAACCTTCTGGTCGATACCGCAGATTCGCTGCAAAGTATCATCGTGATGAAGAACCAGTTCACCGTCCTCAGTAACCTGGATATCTGTTTCGATACCATTTGCGTTGAGCTCCACCCCTTTATAGAAGGCAGCAAACGTGTTCTCTGGTGCATAACTCGAAGCACCACGGTGTGCATAGTTGATGAATCTTTTATCTGTCATTCGGATACTCCAATCCCCAATCGCTGCGTACCCTGTCCATTAGTACCATAACTCTAAGAGATTCCTCGTGTGGCATCTCGGGACATTCAAGTTGGTTGAGGCTGATGGCTTTAATTGCCGATAGAAACTCATACTCATAACCGGAAATCTGCTCTGGAGTACTATATGAAGCTAGCTCATTATGTTCTTTGTCATACACTTTAATGCCCTGACAGTTGTTGACATTCTCGGTGACAATATATCCGTTTGTACCCCATATGATTCCTTTGCGATCGGCACTAGCACAGAATGTGCTGGTTATGACTGCCATCCGTCCATCGGCATATTTAAGTATAATACAACTCTGCATATCCACATTGTTTTCGGTGAATACCACATCAGAGGTTACGCTTGTATAGTCGTTACCGAAATGCATAAGAGCGAAGTTAATGGGGTAGACACCTATATCTAATAAGGCTCCACCAGCCAGTTCATTCTTAGCAAGTCGCTCTACTCCGCCGGCAGAGTAACCGAGATTTGCGGTCAGGGTTACGGGTTTACCGATTATACCGCTAGCTATCACCTCATCGATAGTGTTTCTCATCGGCATATATCTTGTCCAGATAGCTTCGGTGATAAATACATTCTGCTTTTTGGCATACTCAAACAGTGATTTGAGCTCCTTTGCGTTAACACAGAAAGGTTTCTCGCAGATTACCGGTTTTCCGTGTGAGATGGCAAGCATAGCATGTTCATAATGTAGCGAATGTATAGTCGTTATATATACCAACTCCACATTTTCATCACTCAACATCTCCTCGTAACTGCCGTAGGCTTTAGTAAAGCCTAAATCATACGCAAACTCCTGAGCTTTGTCTAAACTCCTTGAAGCGACTGCATAGCATTCGACCTCTGGCATCCGTTTTAGGGTCGCTGAGACTAATCTGGCAATTCCTCCTGCTCCTAATACACCTATCTTCATAGTTCCCTCCAAAAATATTTTTGTTGCACAAAATAAGTATCTGTGTTAATTATTAGTTCTTTCCAGTAACACCACCGTTTCGGTATGAGGTGTTCGAGGAAACATATCAAAGAGTGAAATATCCCTTAGCTCATATCCCATTTGATTGAGTCTCAAACAATCAGTTCCCAGCGTGGCAGGATTACAGGATACATAGACTATCTTTCGAGGTGATATATCGATAATTGCTTCTATTGTCTGCTGACCACACCCTTTTCTAGGAGGATCAACCACCACTACATCAATCGGTTGAGCTGAGATTGCTTCAATGCTGCTAATCATTTTGACATCCGCTGCAATATATGTGGCATTTGTTATCTCGTTGTACCGAGCATTAAAGGAAGCGTCAGACACTGCCTTATCATTTGCTTCGATACCGATAACCTTTTTAATCTGCTTTGCTAAAGTAAGACCGATAGACCCAATCCCACAAAACAGATCTAGTAGTACCATCTCCTTATGAGGACTAACATATTCAGCAACCTTTTGGTAGAGCTGTTCGCATATATCATGGTTAATCTGCAGAAAGCTGCTGGGGGAAAGCCTGAGTGTAATATCGAGTATCGAGTCAAACAGATAACCGTTCCCGTAGATAGTCTTCATGTTATCACCAAGTATTACATTGGTGTTTGAGGTATTTGAATTAATGACGATAGTCTCAATGTCAAGAAACTCTTCGGTAATTCGTTCTACGAATTCCGACTGCTGTGCAAATCCATCTCCGTTGAGCACCAGTATCAACATAATCCGTGTAGTAGAATGACTCTGACGTATGATTATATGTCTGACTAATCCCTTGCCAGTTGTTTCATCATAGGAGGAAAGACGGTAGTTGGTCAGAAGTGAGCAACAGTAAACTGCTATCTCATGCATACGAGGAGAATCCAACAGACAGTAGTCGGAGAAGTGAATTATCCGGTGACTGCGCTTGGCATAAAATCCTGTCTCGAGTCGTCCTTCATGACTAAAGACGGGTAGTTGTAGTTTATTTCGGTAATGATTTTCGCTAGAAGCTGTAACTGACGAAATTAGACAGTCAATTTTACCGATGCGTTTCAATGTTTCGTTAACATATTGGCGCTTGAAGGATAGTTCTGCAGGATAGGATATATGTCTAAAACTGCAACCTCCACAGCGCCCGAAGGATCTGCAATCAGACTCGATTCTGTCGGTAGAAGCAACTACTATCTTATTGATTATTCCGTAAGCATAGTCTGATTTAACTTTCGTGATCTTTACGTTCAGTTTGTCTCCCGGACAACTATACGGCAGGAATACGACCATATCATTATATCGTCCTATACCGTTTCCATCGTTTGAAAGGGTGGTGATTTCAAGCGGTATTATGTCATTTTTCTTCAACATATATGTCCTTAGCTTTCATACTTTTCAGCAAGGCTAGTAGAAAATC
>WRIP01000173.1 GCA_009782665.1 Oscillospiraceae bacterium | reverse complement strand
GTCTCCCTCGATATCCTCGTCAGGATCCCAATAGTGATATATCACTGTATAGTGTGTGCCGGTGATTACCTCTTCAATTACATATGTTCCCATCCATAGATTGGTCAAAATGGCTTGCTTTCCTGCCGTAACAGTAACCAACTCTCGAGAATCGCTCGAGGGAACTGCACTACCACTATTTCCGTCTGCATACCATGTACCATCCGGTTTAGGAGTGAAAAAGACATAGTTAATGTTCTCATCATCGGATATATCTTTGATTCTAAATTGAAACGCAGTTAGATCCCCAACACTCCAATCATCTATAAATCCGTCAAGATCTTTAGTTACAATAATGCTACCAGTATCATGTTTAAACTCGTTGTCTACTGTGATTTCGTGTACTTCAAATAGTTCCTCATCTTCTTCATCAAGACCAACAAACTCTACTCCATCAGAAATATCTGCTTCGTAATAGAAGCCTTGGAATTCCTCAAACTCACAGTATGTACCTACCGGTATACCGATGATTTCAGCCGGATTCTTTTCTGAGAAGGAAATATAGCTTCCGGTGGTGCTGGAACCCGACCAAACATAGTTAGGTGCCACCCCGGTAACGGTCATATATTGATTGGGTCCTACCTTGACACGTCCCTGGAAAATCGTTGAATCGGTAATACCCCAGTCCTCCGGTGCGCCGCTATGAGTCTTATTGATGATGAGGGTACCCGGATCGACTATATCGATTTCCTCTTCGTCGGTACTGTCATCGTAATCGTTCTCTTCTTCATCTGAAAGCACAAATGCCATGTTGGTCATGTTCTTTATTATTGCATCCGCTGAACACCTAATGGTTATATAGATAATCTCATCCGGGTCCATGTCGCCAATATTTATTGTAAGCATGTTGCCATCTAGCGAGACGTCAGCTGGAAGCGGTACTAAAGCCGGTTCTCCCTCAGGAGTATTAGCTTCAAAATCTTCAAATGTGAGTTCAGCCGGTAATAAATCGACCACCACAACTCCATCAATTGAGATAGAGCGTCCTACAATATCTCCCGTTAGTTCATCTTCGTACTCCGGATCGAAAGAGTTGTTCTCAATACGAAGAGTATATAGTATATCCTCACCCTTCTTGTAGGTATGCTTATTGGCAGATTTACTGATTGATACATCGTAATCCGATTCGGGATCGTAGGCGGTAATGACAACAATATCATCATCATTATCTTCATCGTTATCATCTTCATTAATTCTAACTTTGGCTGAGTTACTGATGAACAATGCTGCTTTTTCCACTACACAGGTGAGCTTGATATTTACGGTAGACATGGCTGTAAGGGTTCCTATGTCAAACTCAATCTCTTTTGGTTTGCTAGGATCGTCATCCTGGTAGCTGATTATTGTATATGGATGACTGGTGCCTACCAACTTAAGCTGCGGTGGTAGAATGTCGGTTACCGTCGTTCCGGTTGCGTCTTCCTTTCTCTCGTTTGTTACCTTTAGGGTATAAACAAACTCATCCCCTTTTTTCAGATGGGTAAACTCAGCAGTCTTCGAGATTGATACGTCCCAGTCGACTATCTCGATTCCGGACTTAATCGCTTCCAGATATCCCCTTCCGATATCCAATGCATAAGAGTTATATGCCAGTTTCCCTATATACTCTTCATTTTTTAAGCCATCGTCAGGCATAACTATCGGTATATATGCATAAACTGCATCTCCGACATCAAGCGTTTCACCATTTCTTAGTACTATCTCAAACGCGCGAACTTCATCCCAGTCCGTACCGACTTGAGATTCGGTGAGCCATGTTGCATGTGTTTTGTAATCATCAATTCCATTCCAGGGTTCGGGATCTGTTTTCGAGTATACAACCATAAATCGATTGTCGGTTAATCCCGAGTTAACATTTACTACCTGAACAGGACCACTCATAGGTACGTCAAATTCAGTCTTTCTGTCGACGTATGTCCCGGTTTGGTTCTGTACCAATGCTTTATCGCCGATATATGGCAGCACATCTAGTGCAGACAACGATTCTAGTACATTCTCGGAATAGTTGGCTATAAACAAGCGATATGAAGCATCGGAACCCGCAGCGGAGTACCCAGTGGCTGGAGCATAAAGGTATGATCCGTTATAACTACCTTTGACCCCCTTAGCGGCGACTACCGCAATAGGAGGTTTGTAATCTATCTGAATTTCACATTGTAACCCTGACGCACCATACCCATCTTGTGCTTCATAAGGAGTATATCCTTTATAAATACCGGAGGCACTCTGGTTGTTATTTGTTCCGATTATTCTGGTTTCGGGCCAGTTGTAGTACCCTCTCAGTGTATTAGTTCCGGCATTGCATGTCTCAAGTACCTCGACCTGATAACTATAGTAGAATTGGTACTCACCGCGAAAATATGAGATATCGAGGGCATCCTTCAGATTCCAGATCAATGCAGTTTCTCCGGTGCCCATATAGTCGTAGACAATTATCGGTTCAATATTATCATAACTATCTTTAAGTGTTTGACCATTGAGGTTAGTGAAGGACATACTACCGGGGACATACATAATGCCGGGGGGTAGTATATCTATTATCTGCCCGCCTTCATAGAGTATGGTATCATCGGTATCAAAATCATAAAAACGTATTCTGTTATTAACGGTAAACTTATTCCCGTTAAATACCGTTGTCCCTGTTATACCGCTGACAACCTTCATACCGCGGAACTTAGGAGCATATGGTACTATATCATGGAATGCACTTTTCTCATCTATATAGACCTGAGGCTTGTCAGGATTTGTGCTTTGCCAGTTTGCATAGAATGTGGTTTTGTTGGAAAAACTGTAGGTAGTGGTTGTATTTACATCCTTCCAGAATTCGTTCGGATCCCGTAGTCTGGCTCCGGCATCGAGATAAACTGCTTTCTGCGCTTCTACCTCACTGAATAGTACTCTGATCCCATTACATACCACATTACTCGGCAGGAAGTAGAACTCTGTGTATTGAACCTGACTGTGTAGTCCTCCATCTATGAAAGCCCTTCTGTCTCCATCCGGATAGGGTGTGAAGTCAAGCATACTATCCTGTCTAAATGAGTAGATAAAATCATCTGCCGTCAGTGTATCGAAAACAAGCCAAATACCGGTTGAGGCATCACGATACTCAACGGTGGCAGTTCCTTTAAAATCAGTCATGGATGTTGAAAGGTTGAAACTGTAGAATTTAAGTCGAGGATCAAGAGTATCATCTAGTATCATGACATCAAGGCGTTTGGTGTTCTTCATACTGTTATTATAGGAACTGTAGTACCAGTAATCGCCTTTAACCTCGTTTTCCATTGCGAGTCTGCTTGCATGAGCAGTTGCCGCAGAGAGTTTACTTCCTTTTACGGTGCGTATCGGCAGTTTGTTAACCTCGTCTTTCGGAGGTTCTTCATCTGATAGTTGAACGTATGTCGAAACCGGATATGAGTATCCTTCAGGAGGATCACTAAATTGAGGATCCTTAACAAAGTATGTATACTCTGCATCATTTACAAAGCTTGTGGTTGCTACGTCACATCCAGGGAACCTTAAGTTTAACTTAACAACCTCATC
>WRIP01000172.1 GCA_009782665.1 Oscillospiraceae bacterium | reverse complement strand
GTCCGCATCCGATAAGGCAGGCGTCTGCCGTTTTCAGTTTAGCCTTATAGAGATCACGGTCGGTGTAGGGGTTTAGGAAAATAGCTTCCGGCACACCGGTTACAACGGTAGAGATGACCTCTTCGGTTGAAGCTACCGTAACTAAACCGGCTCCTGCATAGTATGCACCCAGTGTTGCTATGACTGCAGCACCGCGGTAAGGGTAGCTGCCAACAGTAGCTAATAGGTGACCGAAACTCCCTTTATGACTGTCGGGTTTTCTGACAGAAATAATCGAACGTACAAATTCGAGATTCAGTTTTCGTGTAGCAGTCTCCATCTCGTTTTTCTCATTATCTCTTGCGGTTGTTTTCTAGTTCAAGTATACCATTTGACAGAGTTTGCTTCAACAAATATGCGTTTTTGTTTTGTAAAAAATCTCAAGCAGAACACCAAGACATCTGAGTTGAATCACCCGCTTAGTTGTGTTAAAATTTGGCTCACACCGATGAAACGAAAGAAAGGTATTAGGCGAGATGGAATATACGTTAATGCATAAGAATATTGAGGTTTTGGATATCGATATGCAGTATACGGGATACATTACAAAGATCCTTGATATATATGACCTGCGTCATCTGCCGGTAGGGGTTATAGTGACTAGAGACGGTGTCGACCGACGGTCACTCGTTGAATGGTGGCTCAATCGTTCGATACCCACGACCCGCGATGGTCTTTCATCCGCAGTGAATAAACTTGGGATAGTGTCCGCTACCGATCTATTGATCGAATGTAAAGGACTTTCTCTATCGGATCATTACTGGATCAGAGAGAAACACTCGGTAGAAAAATGGGAAACTATAAACTATTTCAACAATCCTTTTTCAAGTGATTTGGGAGATATTTTGTTTGAGATGGAAGTATCTTCAGTTCACCCTGATCTGAATTCACCCGATGGCACTACCGACGGATGGCTCCGCAAACGTTGGGTTAGAGACAAAAAACGACTGTTGTTGATGAAAGCTGGAAGCGGAAGGTATCAACAGCAATCATATAATGAGGTCATTGCTTCATTAATCATGCAGCGACATGAGATTCCTCATGTCGAATACTGGCTAGAACAGATAGAGGGTGAGGTCTATTGCTTCTGTGAGAATATGCTTACTGATGATACCGAGCTCATCCCCGCTTACAGAATAATACTCACCCAAAAGCAGCCCAATAACCTCAGCTTAAGGGACCATCTGCTGGAGTGTTCTCGTAGTTTAACTGTTCCTGGAGTTGAATCCGCACTGTCTCAGATGCTGGCTATCGACTACATTATCGCCAATGAGGACAGACACTGGGGCAACTTCGGTTTTATACGAAATGCCGATACGCTAGAATGGTTAGGTATGGCACCGATATATGACAGTGGTACCTCTCTTTGGTATGATACCGAGCGGATAGCATCACCGGTCGGGTGTATGCCATTTAGAAAAACTCATGACGAACAGATTAAGTTAGCAGGAGATTTAGCTTGGTTTGATATATCCCGGTTGGATGGCTTAGCAGACCAAATACCGGATATTTTTGCTCAGTCGGGTCATTTTGACCCAAAGAGAGCAAAAGACATCTCTTCATCGGTGTGTAATCGAGCTGAACAGTTGGCAAGACGCAGTAATAGGCTGAGATAGAAAAAGGCATGTACTAACAACCTCTTGAAATGAATCAAGAGGTTGTCTTTATCTTACACAGATTTATCAATATCCATCTTAAATACCTGCAGAAAACACCGTACTAAACGCGTTCCTACCTATTTGCGTCAATCTTCCTACAGGAAGAAGTCTTTATCCTGACTTGAGAGATACTCTGATGCCTTGTTTATATTGAAGGTAATACCTAGGCCTGGTGCATCGAGTACCGTTACATGACCATCCTTCAGGAACCCTTCCGGTAAACCTTCAACAATGTCATACCACCAGGTGGGATTGCCGAATGGGTACTCAAAAGCAATATAGTTTTGAGGCATGGTTGAGGCTGCGTGTGTAAGAGCTGCCATACCGAATACGCCATCAAATGTGCCGTGCGGCGCCATGAGTATTCCATGTAGATCTGCATACTCCGCAATCCATTTGAGCTCTGCGATACCTCCCACATCCGCCGGATCGGGTCCGATAACATCCACCGCACGTGTTTCGATGAGTTCGGTAAAGTTCTGTCTTAGGTATATCTGCTCTCCGGTATGAATCGGTGTAGTGGTACTGGTGGTTACATCACGGTATACCTGTGCGAAGGTATAAGGTGTATAGTCACCGGCAATTGAATCTTCAAGCCAGAGCACATTGTATGGTTCGATAGCCTTAGCAATTCGAATGACGTCGGTAGGCATGAATCCCGGTCCGATATCAAATGCTAATCCTACCTTATCCCCGACTACTTTTTTTACCCTTGCGATATAGTCGATACTGGCATTCAATGCTTCCGGGGTCAAGAGACTACCTTCATGTACACGAGCTCCCTGAGTCTTTTCGGGATAGTATGTATTATATGCATCGGTGGAACTGTAGTATCCCTGCATGTGCCAGAATACCGCGGTTTTTACGATAGTGAACCCTTCAGGAATCTCATTGAGATGCAGTATATTCTCTCCGCGCTTTTCGGGAGTATCTGCAACTGCATGGGGTGGATTTGGATCGATGAAACTACCGTTGTATACCCGAACCCTGTCGCGTACCTTTCCTCCCATCAGCTTATATACCGGGACACCTGCCTCTTTTCCCGCTATGTCCCATAGAGCCATCTCTATCGAGCTGAATACCTTACCCCAGGGTTTAAATGCAGATATACGTCTCATGCGACGCAATACATCCTCTACGTTGGTGGGATCACATCCTACTATCATCGATTCAAAGTAGGGGATGAGAGGACGCACAAACTCCATACCTCTTTCTATTTGACTATATCCATCAATACCCTTGTCGGTCATAACGCGAAGTACGATATTGTTGCCCATAACCGCACTTTTAATTCCTACTATCTTCATATTGCTCTCCTCATCATTTTTATTAATGCTTGGTCTTCGCCTGTCCTCATTATACCCTTTTAGGGGGGATGAAAGATAGCCATAGGCTTTCTTTTCTATGCAGAATCTTAGCAAGAAGATTTGTAAGTGTTACTAAATAACCTTGCCATAAGGGGTAGCTCCCTTAAGCTAGTAATTCTGCTATCATCTAGCCTTTATGATATGAGGAGTTCAGAGTAGACGAATTGCAACAGTCAACAGACGTAATAACTTCTGTTGACTGAGATTTACTGACTATAATATTTTTCTGTATGATACTGGAACAAACTCTTTAGCATTGACATTATGTTGGAGGTAGAAACGGTCGCACCGGTCACCGCATCGATATCAACGACTGCCAACTGGGTCCCATATCCCTCCCATGCATCAATTTCTGCTTTTGTAACCCGGACCAAACGTTGTACAAACACTTCATCGAGGTATTGCTCGGTATACAACGGCATATTGTAGTTTGGATTGGAATCCCCCCATAACCCCATATTATTCCCGAATGTAATGGTTCGTATCGCTGCTTCATCAGCTGTCGGTCTGGTGTTGAGGATCTCAACATATGCCACAGACATGTAGTTG
>WRIP01000171.1 GCA_009782665.1 Oscillospiraceae bacterium | reverse complement strand
ATCCGATATGTCGACGCAATACATCCATTTTTTCTCAGCCCTGAGAAACGGAGATGTGTTCTTCAGTAATAACCTGGCACTATCGGGTAGCTTCGCCGGCACCTTTGCATACTACCTCAGCAGCCCGCTGTCGGTTTTAGTCTTTCTGTTCAGAAAAGAACAGATTCAATCGGCGATGTTGTTGATTATATACCTAAAACTGTCACTCTCCGCAGTATCTTTCGGATATCTGCAATACTCACTGACTGGGACTGCCGATACATCTATGCTTATATTTCCCTTCTGTTATTCACTGATGTCGTTCGGTTTCTTTTTCTTCATCAATGCATTCTGGCTAGATAGCTTTATCTATCTACCATTGTTAGTATTGTCGGTATTGAAATTGATTGAATCCGGTCGCTCTGGAATACTACCGGTGATACTGGCAGTGTTATTTATCTCAAATTTCTATATCTCATATATTGTCGGAATATTCTTACTACTGTTTTTAGTCACCGAATCAATCGCTCAATCACTTACCGTAAAGCAGATAATGAATCGGATACTGAAGTTAACTGAGTATGCTCTTGTGGCTATCGGTATGGCAGCTGTCGTACTGTTACCTGCTTTTTTAGATTTATCAAAGAGCTTCCGAGCGGATTCCTTCGATGGTTATGGTCAGCTTAACTTTACCCTCAAGCAACTGCTGTTGAAGTTGTTGCCAGGGAGTTATGACAGTATCGGTAATCTAGCTGCTCCGACGGTGTTTTGCGGAGTTTTGGTTTTCATACTAGCGGTCGGATACTTTTTACTCAGCAACATCAAACCGAAAGATAAGATATGTCATGCCGCATTGCTTGTCGTCATGATGCTGAGCTTTTTACTTCCGGCATTGGACAGAGTCTGGCATGTTTTCGCCTATCCCAACGCATTTGCATACAGATATGCGTTCTGTTTTTCATTCCTTCTCATCTTTCTGTCGGTCAAAACCCTCCGTAACCTCGATTATCTTCCTTCCACATATCTCATGAGTTGGTTCATACTACCACTTCTATGTTTGTTCTTTATGAGAAGATTGCTATCGAACAGTTCCATGGGTTCGGTGATAACCTTCATATCTGCCGTAACACTCTGTCTTGTCATACTTTTACTGTTGAAACATATTGAGTCGGTTAGATTAAAACAGTTTTTAGCCGTCGGTATGGTAATACTCAATATTCTAGAGTTGACCCTGAACGGAACCATGATTATCCGAGCAATGGAAACTGCCGATGACGATACAGCATATATCTTCCCTAACTACTCGGAATGGGTTGAGGAGTACGAAACGGTTAGCTATCTTTTGGAGATGACTCAGACGAATGAAGCCAGCTTTTTGAGGGTGGAGAGTCTACTTCCCGATAGCTATAACCGGGGGGGATCACTCCGATATATGGGGGTATCTCTCTTCAGTTCCTGTTACTCAGAAAAGCTACAGCGACTATATGGGCAGTTGGGATACTATGGAGAGTATAAGGGATACTGGTACAAAACTGGATCACCTCAGCTAGATGCATTATTCGGTATCGGTTGGTTAGTCGCACCAACCAATAACCTCAACGGGTATCATGAGGTTGCAGAAGAAAACGGGATATATCTACTCGCTTCAGATGCAAAAAATCTTCCCGGTATCATGTTCCCGGTATCAGACGAAATCTATTCCGTTATGTTGACCGACCGAGCAAACGACAACGTATCCGAAATCTTATCCTGCTGTCATATTGATTTCTTTGGACAACCGAATGACTTTATAGTTGTTGTTCGGGATTGGCAAAAGAAACGAATATCTGTTGAATGCTCTGCTCCAGTTGACTTTGTCATGCAGACCACCCTACAGTATGATAAAAATTACAGTGTATATATCGATGGCAAAAAGACCGATTTCACCGAAACACTCGGAGCTCTCTTTGCATTCGATGTCACAAGCGGTTCCCATAGCATTATCATCGAGTATCACAATAAGGGGGTATACATCGGGATGACGATATCGCTACTGTCGTTACTCGGTTATCTGCTGGTCATATGGATACGGAAATCACGTCAAGGATAACAATCTCATCGGTAATATGAAACTATGCATATACACCTGACTGCACATCTATGCCCAATGTCTCTCTTTCGAGATATTGGGTTTTTCTGAATTATCTTGTTCTATTCATTTATTAGACATAATAGTATGCTATATGTATATACCATATGACACAATTTTTCGACAACTATTTGTCTATTTACGCTATTTCTTGTTCAATATATACTATTATTTCATTACTTTATGTTTATTTATACGTTTTATTGTGATTATATGACTATTCTTGTTGTATACCAAACAATCTCGTGATATACTTTGCGCAAACTTTGAAAAGAGGTAACTCAAATGGCACATGTAGCAAAATATCAAATGTCAGCAGTCGGAGCATTAGCAGCTCACTTTCAACGGAAAGAAGATATGAACGGTGAGTATGTTTGTTTTAAAAACAGGGATATTGACGGCAACAGAACTCATCTGAACTACAATCTGGCACCCGTTCGAGAAAAGGGACAGATTGCGTTTGTCAAGCAGAGACTATCAGAGGTTGAACACGTAAAGCGCAGTAACATTAACGTAATGTGTGCTTGGGTACTTACTCTACCAAAAGGCTTTCCGGAGGAACAACGATTCTTTGAAGAGGCATACAACTTCATGGCTGAACGCTATGGTGAGGAGAATGTTATCTCAGCTTATGTACACAAAGATGAAGCACAACCGCATATTCATTTTGCGTTTGTACCCGTGAAGGATAATCGCTTAGCTGCATCAAAGGTCATCGACCTTCAGGAGTTGCAATCCTTCCATCCTGAGCTAAAGGCACATCTTGAAGAAAAGCTTGAGCGTGAAGTAGCTGTACTCAACGGTGCGACTGCCGGAGGAAACAGAACCGTTGCTGAGATGAAGGCAGAAAGAGACACGCTGAAAGCACAGGAAGTCTCGAAGAAAGCGGAGTTCTTTATCAAGGAAACCGGTGAACAGATGAAGTCGTTAACTGAAAAGAAGAAAGAGCTCGAGCTAGAGTTGGCATCTCTGCAGCAGAAGGTACTGACAAAAAAAGAGGTTTTAGAGATAAAGGCATCGAAAGGAATCCTTGGGAGTCTGAAAGGAATCACCTTTGAGGAGTATCAAGCTTTATCCAATACGGCAGAGTATGTTGAAGAGGTAGAAGCAGAGAACGAGTTGCTGAGAGAACAGATAAAGGAAGCAAACGAGAAGACTGCTGAAGCCGAACTAAAGGCTAAACAAGCACTCAATGAGAAGCCGTCTATAGCACTCATGACCGAGGCTGCTGTGGTGAAATCCAAGCTAGCCAACATGGAGAACAGACTGTTTCTGTTGGCCGATCGTATTCCTGAAAGGTATAAGAGGGCTGTTGAGAATATTCTCGATGATCGGCATCCATTTCATTACAGAACCCCTCAACGTACAGTACAAAAAGAGGTACCAGTTCTAGACTAAGTAAAAATCCAATTGAAAGGAAGATCGCAAAAAACGTGTCATCTGGCACTTTTTTTGCGATGTATGTGAGATAAAAAAACTACATTGTACAATACTACAAAATATGCTATTCTT
>WRIP01000170.1 GCA_009782665.1 Oscillospiraceae bacterium | reverse complement strand
CATCCCTATTAGTTAACCGAAATTCCACATAAGGTATAGTCTTTTCGATATTCGCTATTAACTGATCCGATGCCCGGTCTGCAATATCTGCTGGTGTTGGTCCTTCTAACATATTATATGAAAACCAGTTTATATCCACAGCCTCCGGTAACGGATAGTAGTATCTTTCATCCGCCTTATGTGTCTGTCTCATTTCTTCATCTGACAGACCAAAATATATGTGGCTGGTAATATCAGAACTCGGAGCCATAAACTCTTCAAACATATAGCTGTCTATGTCATTCCAGGTCAAGTCAACCGTAGTATATTTTCCATCGAGTCTAACAATATTCCAGGCATGCCCCTGCGGTCCGTCCGGACCTCTTGCCTCTCCAGTCACATAGTGGCATTCTATTCCTAACTGAGTCAGTACCAATTGTAGTGCATGAGCATAGCCGTCACATACGGCTTTTTTCTCAACTAAAGCTCCGTATGCATTATGTATATCTTTTCCATTTAGCGTCTTATCATATTCACACATAACAGCAATGGCATCATGGATATAGACCGCCTTTTCATACTCCGTCTTAAAAGATTCTTCTTCGGCTAAGGAAATCAGCGTTCCTATCTGCTCATTAAGCTTTTTTTGCATAGAATCTATCTCAGATGGTGAATAATGATAACTGAGTAGTATACTTACTCCATCACTATTGAGTATATATGACCATTCAGAGTAGTTTAACCAGAAAAACTGAGGACAATCGTTCAGTAACGAAATCAACACCGTTTCTATATCGGTTTCTGAGTACCCGCTGACCGGCAAGATGATTTCATCCTCATATGATTCGACTGCAGCATACATTGCATCATATATCAACTGCCGTGATTCGGTCAGGCAATCTCTGGCATACCCTTGTTGATACGAATATCTGTCTCTGACCGGATCTTCCAATGCAAACAGGAGCGTTTGTGATTTTTGTGTCATAGGAACTTTAAGGAGGAAAAGACCGCAAAGCACTATCACAGCAAGTATAACTATTCTATACAGAAACCTCATATGTCTTCTCCTACTTAAAAAACCTATACTAAAGTTTACATTATTGCTCCGGCAAAATCAATTAGCTATGAGCCAAACAACGAATAGTGAAGGACAGTGGGTTATATTATGTCAGATTTTCGGTATAATACTAGAATATATGCATATTTTGAGCTGTTTTTGCAAGTAAATTTTAGTCGAATTTCAAAAAGTTTACTTTTTACAGAAGTTTTTACGATAATGATATATGAATTTATTTTTAGAACTGATATAATACGAGTAATTTAATTTGTGAGAGCGACAGGGTTCGGAAGAATTTCTCATCAAGATACTCCTCTCTGCTGCACCTGCATAAAAAGAAAGGATCGCTGATAGTTATGATTAACCTTAAGAACAAACAACTGGAGCTATGGGTAAATGAAGTAACAGAACTATGCCAACCGGATAGTGTGTATCTCTGTGACGGATCACAACAGGAGCACGACCGCTTGATGGAAGAGATGGTTAATTCCGGAATGGCGACAAAACTGAATCAGGAAAAACTTCCCGGTTGCTATCTATTCCGCAGTCACCCTTCGGATGTGGCACGTGTTGAAGATAGAACCTTTATTGCATCGGTTAAGCAAGATGACGCCGGACCAACAAACAATTGGATAGATCCCATAGAACTAAAGGAAACAATGACCGGTCTATATACCGGCTCGATGAAGGGGAGAACCATGTATATCATTCCCTTCTCGATGGGTCCAATAGGATCCCCTATTTCCAAAATCGGAGTCGAAATAACCGATAGTCCGTATGTTGTTGTAAATATGCGAATAATGACTAGAATCGGTTCGGCAGTTCTTGATATCCTCGGGGAAGATGGTGAGTTTGTCAAATGTCTTCATTCGATAGGTGCTCCGCTGGAAGAAGGTCAAGAGGATGTTGCTTGGCCATGTGCTCCGATTGAGGAAAAATATATTAGCCATTTCCCGGAAGAACGTCTCATCTGGTCCTATGGGTCTGGTTATGGCGGAAATGCATTGCTCGGTAAAAAGTGTTTCGCTTTACGCATCGCTTCGGTACAGGCACGCGACGAGGGATGGTTAGCAGAGCACATGCTGATACTGAAAATAACAAACCCCGAAGGTCAATACAAATACATCTGCGGTGCATTCCCGAGTGCCTGTGGCAAAACTAATCTGGCTATGTTAGTACCTACCATTCCAGGTTGGAAGGTTGAGACTATTGGAGACGATATCTCATGGATGAAGTTCGGCAATGACGGACAGTTGTATGCCATTAATCCCGAAGCTGGTTTTTTCGGAGTGGCACCGGGTACATCATATGACTCAAACGCCAGTGCCATGAAAACCATACGTAAGAATACCATCTACACCAACGTCGCATTAACCGATGATGGTGATGTCTGGTGGGAGGGAATGGGTGTTGCAGCGCCTGAGCATTTAATCGACTGGCAAGGAAATGATTGGTCCCCTGCTACCGGTACAAATGCCGCTCATCCAAATTCACGTTTTACCACTCCAGCTAGTCAGTGTCCCGTTATTGCTCCGGAATGGGAGGATCCCACCGGTGTTCCGATATCTGCCATCCTCATTGGTGGACGTCGTCCGAGTGTGATCCCGTTGGTAAACGAAAGCTTTAACTGGGAACACGGAGTGTTCCTAGGCTCGATTATGGGTTCAGAGATTACTGCAGCGGCAATCAGCGATAAGATTGGTCAGGTCAGACGTGATCCCTTTGCCATGCTTCCATTCATAGGTTACCATGTCGGAGATTACCTCAATCACTGGTTGGATATCGGCTCTTGTGCTACCGATAAAACTAAGCTACCCAGAATCTATTACGTCAACTGGTTCCGTAAGGATACCGACGGAAGCTGGTTGTGGCCTGGATATGGAGATAACAGCCGTGTACTCAAATGGATCTTTGAGAGATCGTTTGGAATTGCTGATGCGGTTTCTACACCGATTGGCAATATGCCGTATGTCGGCGATATTGATTGTTCTGGACTGGATATCTCAGAAGCTGCGATGGATAAACTATTAACGATTGACCAAGAAGGTTGGTTGGCAGAAATCGAATCGATAAAAGCTAACTATGTCAGTTACGGCGAAAAACTTCCGTCCGAGTTAGCATCACAACTTGAATCACTTGAAGAGAGAATATCCTAAGCAGAATTCTGCTCCTAGCGGAGAAAAACAACCTAAATCAACAAAGGTCACTCGAAGATGAGTGACCTTTCCTTTTGTTTGAGTCGAATAAACGTTGAGACTACGAAGATGAATAGTATCTGTACACGACCGTCTTATTCTAGTATGAACAGCTGATCCCCTGTATTGACGGTATTGCCTTTAGTGACAAGAACACTCTTAACCTTACCGGACAGTATGGAAATGACTTCATTTTCCATCTTCATGGCTTCGATGATAGCGACCACATCTCCATTATTGATGGTGTCTCCCACCGCTGCTATAACATCAAGCACCGCTCCTGGTAAGGGTGCTACTATCACCTTATCCTTGTCGGAAATATCAACAGATACGGGTTTTTCCACATCCATATTGGATACATCAACCTCTGAAGGTGGGCTGACAGAACCTGCAACCAGAGCTGCTGCTTCAAACTCATC
>WRIP01000169.1 GCA_009782665.1 Oscillospiraceae bacterium | reverse complement strand
ACTCGGTTCTATTCTCGTAAATAACTACGTTATGTCAAGGAAATTCTATTGTTCAATTAAATTGATGCAATTGTCCTGAGATTTGCATACTGTTATGAGCCTTTAACTAATCACTCTTCGAGAATATGTAGTTCACGTGCTCGGATTACGGCATCTGCTACATTGTTTACTCCGAGTTTCTCATATGCAATACGGGTATATGATTTTATTGTGTTGACCGATAGACCGGTTTCTCTAATTATGTCATCTCGCTTGTATCCCTTTGACATCAACGTAATTACCATTTTCTGTTGATTTGATAGTTTGACAAAAGGTTGTTCGGTATCCGTAGCGATACCTTTTTTTTGTCTGCTGGTAGCATACGCAGCAATATATACGCTGTTTACATAGATAGATGAGAGTAGAGTTTCATAGGTCGTTTCCATCTGCTTGAGTATTTTCCTGAGCATCGCCACAACAGCTGCTCCTTCATTGGCAATGATTCTGATGAAGGAATGCGGTTGCAGCATTATTAATACCGAACGGACCAACTCCACCGCCATGGTTCGTTCTCCCTGTAACCATAAGGCGACAGCCTTAAGAGTTATAGCTTCTGCAGTATCCTGTGTTCTACTAAGTTTCCCGGTGAATACCACTAGCATTTCTGACAGACGTATAGCCTTCGTATACTTACCGACCATAATATATGCTCGGATGGTCGTAATCTGTAGATAGATTAGGTGTGCAGCAGGAATACTGTACTCGTCAAAGCTATATAGAGTTAGCCATTCCTCTGCTGCCGTTATGTCCCCATCCAGCATTCTAAGATTGCTACAGAAGGCGAGGTAGTTAGCATGCATACTGTCACTACTTTTAGATATCTCCAATGCAGCCTCAAGTGTTGCTGTCAGTTTAGAATCCTGTCCCATTACCCATTGAACTGAAGCCTGCAACATATATAAAGAGAATCGAAATTCTTTTGGTGTGGACAATGTAAAGTCGGCTGCTACAGCAGCTATCTGACTGATAGCATCAGACAATCGGTTCTGTTCTAACAACAACCCGGGTTTTATGAGTTTCATCACCATATTATCGGAGATACCGAAGATGAGATTATTCATACGTATAACTTCAAGATAGGTTGCCTCATCCGTTAGTTCACAGAAATCTCGAAAACTACGATGTATAAACGGCAACCCCAGTGTAGTTACCACAAGGTCTTTGTCTTGTGTATTCTCCGATTGTAGGTCATATTTCGACAGAGTTTGCATGAGTTGAACCATCGGGGTTGTATAGTCCAGTAATGTCATCTTTACAGCTATCTCATCAAAAACAGGAAAATCCTCAATGATCTCATTCAATCTCTCAATATGCATTGTGATGTATTCCTCGAATTTTACGATATCACCACTGAGTAAAGCAATGTATGCTATAACGGCGAGAACTACTGGATACTCGATTGATAGTTGTTCCAGCTCATCATTTGGAAATAGGTCTTTCAGCTTGAGGTAACTATCAATATCCGTCCTTTCGACAGTCGTTATAAAATAATGCAGCACTGTCATAAAGAGATTTCGTTCTTCACTCTGGTATGCATATTCGGCTGCTGTAAGCGGATTATCGGAAGCTAAAAAGTACGTAGCAGTTAAGGCAGATACTTCTGTCTTATCCATTGCAATGTATTCAGGCAGTTGTCTAAGAAAATCTAGAAAAATGCGGTTGAACTGATACAGATCATCCCCCAAATACCTAACAAATATACTCTGCATCCGTAATTCATCAAGCAAAACTTTTGTTTCTCTTCTCTTAGTTATGCTCTCAGCTAATGGAAGATAGATATCGTCTATTACTGCTAATGCTATTACGAAATCTTGTGTTTGTTTATCTTGACTGTCCCAGATTTCGCTACGTATATATCGATATATCCAATCGGGGGATAAGTTACTAGAACATATATACTCGCGCAGTATAATAGGCCATCCACCGGTATATGAAAAAATACTCTCTGCTTCATGGTGTGAAAGAGTATATCCTAATAGTTCACCATATTCGACGATCTCATCAGAACTAAAGGATAGTTCTTCACCAGAGATGCTATTGGCTTGGAACTCATTCATATACTCTGTCAGATGCTTATTAGCATCACTACGGCTCAGGATGAGTGTTACGAAACTGTGAGCAAGACGCCTTAAGATATATGGTAGAGTTTCATGTATTTCTGGATTTTTTATCAGGTGATAGTCATCTATTATCAAGGTATACTCGGTACCATCGGACATGAACGCATTAAGCAGCGTTATGACATGTTCAACCGGAGCATTGGCAAACCCTTCAGATTTCATGATTTCAACAATAGCCATGTTTTTCGGTTGTAGCGCTTCTATAGCAGAAGCGAACAACCTGTAGAAAATGGCAGGTGTATTATCATAACTATCAAGCTGAATATATATGCACTTACGTGAATTTGCTTCAGCCCATAATAACGCCGTAATGGTCTTGCCAATGCCGGCAGGACCGGACATGAAAACAAGATGCTTCTTTGCGATTCGGTCGAGATGAGTATTAAGCTCGGTTCTTGCCAGAGTAATTTCAGGCAATCTACGGGGTATAAACTTATTGTTGCTGCCAGTAATAATCCTATCCATCAATAAACCTCTCTATTGTAAAAATCAACCGGCTGAACCGGGATTTATACCATTTGTTCTATGAAAATATTCACGGAAAGCGAATAAAATGCGTCATTTCAACCTAAAAATCACACCCCTGGGCGTTTTTTGTTTTTATTATACCATGGTACAATGAGCATGTGTCAATATATCTACTAATTGATATATTCGAGTACGACTATTTGTTGTGCAGTGCATATACTATATATTTGCATGAGAACGTGGATATAATACAGGTTCTGATGCCTTTAGATAAGTTCATGAAAACCGATAAACAAATCATTCTGGTTCCTACATATGTTCGGATTCTTAAGTATCAACGAGCGAAGTGTGTAGGATCAACGGAGATAACTAATGGCAAAACTCACTAGGAAAATTAAGAGATTAACACCAAAATGTAAAAACACAGCAAAGAGATCGCTAGCATTGTTCTTCTGTATCTTGGTACTGTTACCGATGATCCCGATGGTACCGTTTAGTGCTGGAGCTGATGAAAGCTCAGCAATATCTCTCTCGTTGGATGATGGTGATCCCTCACAAGCATATATGGTTGGAAAACCAGCTGCATTTAAGGTCACTCTTGATGTATCCGGTCTAGATACTACTGATGTATATGAAAACCCGGTTATGACATTGAGTTTCGATACTTCTGCAATACCCGGTGGTACGAAACCTACCGTCAGCGTTAGTGATCCACCAGGGGTCCTTATGGCTGCCCCGACAGTAACCAACGCAACTGCTCAAACCGTAACCTGGACCTTAGTCAATATTCCCGGTGGAACTGAACTGATTCTGCCTTGTAACATAACCATGCCTGCACAAACAACTCCGATGGATTTCCCATTGAAGCTGATTCTTACATTAACCAGCGATAACAAGGAACCTGAGCAGGTCGAAATCGAGATCATTTGGGAGCATAAAGTGAAAACTCCAGGAAAAGGAGTAGCACAGGGTGATTATCAAGAAACATTGCCAGTTGTTGATGGAGTAAACGGGTATAAGGTATATGCCGGTGCAGGTGATGG
>WRIP01000168.1 GCA_009782665.1 Oscillospiraceae bacterium | reverse complement strand
GTAGTCATAGTTATTCATCTTGAAGTCGGTCAGTACATCAAGAAAGGCTCTGCCGACCATACCGGTTGCTCCAACTATTGCTATACGTTTGTTTGACATGAAATCACCTCACAATAAAAAATGCCGGATTGATAACCGGCAGATACTATATTATAATATAGTCTGTACATCTACAGCTCAGTATCATCATTATGATGATAACAGTTGCAGTCCTTTCGAATCTGCACCCAGGTGAAATATCTGCCGGAATATTTCCCTTCGGCGATATTACCTTTCACAATGAGAAATACTCGGCTGTCTCATCATTGTTACTAATCAATACCGCGCCTCTGTTTGTACTGCAAAGAATATATCATCTAGCTTTTTTTATGTCAACAGTTTTTTCAAAGGTTTTTTTATCCACCCATAGATGAAACATCATGATATCTGACTTTCATAAAATACTATGATATTACATGATACATAAAACAATGACAGATAACTGAAAGCGTTATTATATGAATACAAAAGATTTTAGTTATTATCTACCGGAACAACTCATCGCTCAAACACCGATACGTCCGCGTGATCATTCAAGATTGATGTGTCTTGATAAAACTACAGGACTTCTACAACATAAGCATTTCTATGACCTCATCGATGTACTAGATAACAACTGTCTTTTAGTCGTCAACAACTCAAAGGTCATGCCAGCACGATTGATAGGGGTTACGGGAAAAGATAATTCAGCGGCTGAGATACTGCTACTCAAACCGATTGATGAGGATAGCTACGAAAGTATAGTACGACCGGGAAAGAAACTCAGGGTCGCTGCAACGGTTAAGATATCAGAGCAACTGCAGGCCACCATAACCGACGTACTACCTGACGGTAACAGAATCGTAAAGTTTGAGTATAACAAAGATAACCGGCTTATTGAACTGTTAGAGCAATATGGTAGCATGCCACTTCCGCCATATATTCATGAGACAATAGAGCAAAATGATGATTACCAGACAGTGTATGCCAAGCATTTGGGGTCGGCAGCTGCTCCTACAGCAGGATTTCACTTTACACCTGAACTCATCGTCAAGCTTAAAGCAAAAGAGGTGGAGTTCTGTGAAGTTACCCTTCACATTGGCCTTGCGACCTTCAGACCTGTTAGAGTTGAGAGTATTGAACAACATCATATACACAGTGAAGAGTACTCTATCTCAGACAATGCTGCAGATATGATAAACAGAGCAAAAGCTGAAGGCAAACGAATTATCGCAGTAGGAACAACCTCAGCGAGAACCCTTGAAGCTGCATATATGGGTAGTTCGGTGAGTTCGGGATACGCCTCGACAGATATCTTCATCTATCCGGGATATGAATTCAAGGTTATAGATGGACTAATTACCAATTTCCATCTACCGGAAAGCACACTCATTATGCTAGTATCAGCACTAGCAGGATATACTAATACAATGAATGCGTATGCTGAAGCTGTGAAGCTATCATACCGATTCTATAGTTTCGGTGATGCGATGTATATCTCTTAAACGCCGCCTATTTGTGTGAGAAATATTGCCTGTTTCCTGTCAATCAGCTTTATTTGTGCATTAGG
Source organism: Oscillospiraceae bacterium (assembly GCA_009782665.1). Lineage (GTDB taxonomy): Bacteria > Bacillota > Clostridia > Oscillospirales > Ruminococcaceae > WRIP01. Next base: position 2,096 of record WRIP01000168.1, on the reverse strand, counting down.
TAAAGATAAAGTATAATAGGAGCAGCAAATATATCCGTTTCAAAGCGAGGATACTAATATTAAGACGAGTAAGAGAATCTCGATTTTCGTATATGAATGGCTGGATGCATTAATGGTTGCATTGTCGGTGGTTATTCTGCTGTTCATTTTTGTCTTTAAAACATATTTAGTACGCGGTTCTTCAATGGTACCTACACTTACCGAAGGTAACAGAGTTTATGTGTTCTGTGCATTCTATACTCCTAGTCAGGGTGACGTGGTCATTATGGATGAACGATTACAGATAGGTGACTCGATAGTCAAACGCGTAGTGGCTACCGAAGGACAGGTTATAGATATAAACAACGAAACCGGTGAGATAACGGTGGACGGAGTACCGTTTGTGTCCCCGATACCCACAACCTTATACAACTGTGTGTCAAACAGCAGCATAACATATCCAACCACAGTACCGGAGGGATATATCTTTGTCATGGGAGATAATCGAGGTAATTCCTTCGATAGTCGATATGATAGAGTTGGGTTTATTGATATTAGAGATGTGATTGGTAGGGCAATTTATGTAATCTCTCCAGTCGATCAATTCAGGAAGATAAAATGAGTGAACTAACTCAAAACATACAATGGTTTCCGGGTCATATGACCAAGACTCTTCGTATGATGCAGAGTGAAATCAAGAATGTAGATATCGTTATTGAATTACTGGATGCAAGAATTCCATTCAGTAGCAAGAATCCTGCCTTTACTGACTATGTTGGGCAGAAAAACCAACTGTTACTACTGAATAAGAGCGATCTGGCCGACAGTAAAGCTACCGAACAGTGGCTGAACTACTACCGAGTAAAAGGTTATGAGGTTATAACTACGGTGAGTAGGGATAAAGCCACTAAACATAAAGTACTGCAGGTTATAAAGAATATGCAGGATGCTGCATTTAGAACACGCATCTCAAAAGGTATGACCGGGCTTAAGACACGTGCAATGGTAATCGGTATACCGAATGTAGGTAAATCCACATTTATAAACCAACTCTCTGATTCAGCATCAACCAGGGTTGAAGATCGACCGGGTGTCACAAGAGGTAAACAGTGGATAATTACACCGGATATAGAGCTTCTTGATATGCCGGGGGTATTATGGCCAAAGTTTGAATCCAACCGGGTAGCATATAATCTGGCGTTCACAGGGGCCATATCCGACAAGGTCATAGATATTACCGATCTGGCACTTACGTTGTTGGAAGAAATTAAAACTCCTCATTATGATGCACTGAGCAGCAGGTATAAGCTAGAGTATGACGACGGTATCTCAGCATACGAATTACTAAAAGAAATCGCAAGAAAACGCGGTATGCTCATCTCTAAAGGTGAGATAGACATCTTAAGAGCCTCTATTATGCTTATAGATGAACTCAGAGCCGGCAAACTCGGTCCCATAACATTTGAGGCAGGAGATGATATATGATAGATCTAGCGCTGTATGAATTTGACAATCAATATGCCGACAGATATGGTTCTAAGGTATGTGGAGTCGATGAGGCAGGACGTGGACCACTAGCAGGTCCAGTGGTAGTCGCTGCAGTGGTACTGCCAAGAGACTGTTATATCGAAGATTTAAACGACTCTAAAAAACTATCTGAAACACAGCGAGAAGCGATATATGAAGAGATAGTCAGGCGTGCACGCATGTATCAGATTATCACAATCGACAGCACGACGATAGATAGAATGAATATCCTAGCAGCAACACTCTATGGTATGAGATATGCCATAGATTACCTCGATCTTCTGCCGGATATCTCGCTCATCGATGGCAACAATGCACCGGATACCGATTGGAATATAGAAACAGTAGTCAAAGGAGACTCATTGTCTGCCTCTATAGCAGCCGCGTCGATACTAGCAAAGGTCACAAGAGACAGATATATGACTAAAATTTCAAGCCAATATGAAGGGTTTTCATTTGAGACACATAAAGGCTATGCCACTAAGGCACATTACGATGAAATATCAAAATACGGAATCACCCCTATCCATCGTAAGAGTTTTTTGACTAAACCCAATCGGTACTTTGACCCCTCTATTCTAACTAAGGAG
>WRIP01000167.1 GCA_009782665.1 Oscillospiraceae bacterium | reverse complement strand
TGTGACTTAACACGGTATCCTACCGATATTATTACATCAAGATTATAATACTCAATATTACGTCTAACAGTTCTATTACCCTCTTGTTGAACTGTCAAGGATTTTTTGACAGTTGAGATCTTGTCTAATTCTTTTTCTGAAAACAATTATTGATATGTAGACTGATGTTCTGTTTTGTATGGTTAAAAAGCACTGCCATTTGTGCTTGCGAAAGCCAAACCGTATCTTCATCAAGCAATACTTCAAGGTTGACTGTTTCATCTGGTTGAAATAATACTATTTCATTTGTTTCATTTGTCATGCAGTTCCTCAGTTCTATAATTTATGACTTAATATACCAATATCAATAGGCATAACAATTTACCCGATTTCTACAAAAAAGTACTCGACAAGTACTTAGCAGAATTAAGAATTGTTATCATCTCCATCATAAACTCTGCTAGCAAGTGAGTTTATTGGTAATGAGCAAAGAGCTTCAATATCATTAAGTGGCAGTCGCAGTTTCCTTATGAATACACTAAATTTATATTGGTTTTTACTCAGATTAATCATTTTTTCACCCATAGCTATAGGTTTTTCGTATTCGATACTACTGTCAAGTGGTTCGAATTTCTTCCAACCACGAAAGCTAATTTGTTTTAGCAATAACTCCTTTTTATTTGTATCAATCAACCCCGTCCTCTCACAATGGATAATGATTGCGCTAAGCGAAACCAACTACTCTTTTTTAAGCATAATGAGATGCTCAAAATCAGGTGATACAAAAGTATTAACGAAACCTTCTGTTGGGAGTAGAAAGTATTCTGCAAATTGATGCGCTTCATTCTCAATCTCTTTATTTCTTAAATCGAACTCCCAATCGTCTAACTCCCGATGGAGTATCATATGTCCAAGTTCATGTGCTAAACTGAACCTCTGACGAACAGCAGTGCCTATTTGCTTATTAAGTACAATTATCGGGAAACCATTAATAATTTGTGAATAAGCATCAGTTTTAACTTGTTGTAAATCGATAGTAAAAATATTGAAACCTTTAGATTCAAGCAATTGCACCATGTTACTAATTGGTTTTATTCCAAGGTTCCATTGTTTTCTAAGTTCCATAGCTTTTTCTGGAATTGAAAGATCATTATCTATATTAATACTATTAAAGGGATTAATGGCATCATTATGTTCTCGAACTATCTCATAACCCCAACGGCTGAGAATTCTACATTTCTCTCTGCTTTTTTTTGGGATAGTAAAAGGAGCTCTTAAAAACAGAGTAGAAGATCCATCACTAAGTAAAGTACTCTCTTTATAAAAATAATCTTTAGAGATAGATAGTGCATCCGCGATCTCTTGAACTGTATCATCTGAAGGTAGACTCTTCCCTACTTCATATTTCGAGATCATCTGCTTCGTTTTACCTAAGCTATTAGCTAATTGCTCCATGGTTATATTGCGTATAGTTCGGATCTCTGTTAATCGTTCTCTATTGAACTCAGACATGTGAAACTCCCCTCACACACGTTTGACTTAATCACTACCCAGTTTCAATTGTTTTGTCAACTGCTTTGTCATCCATGCTTGTCAACAGGTTTGTCTGCTAACTCAAATGACCCTGACTAGCATCTGTAATGTGTTATTAATCACTTATTATTCATGCTCAGAATTTTCTGATTGATTTTATACGACAAATTATTTACAATATATCCAATAATTCACCTTAACTGAAAGGACGAGTTTAGGTTATGCCAAAACAAAGACGTGATAAAATTAACTACTATCTCGATATTGCAGAGATTGTTGCCGAACGTGGCACATGCCTTCGCAGAAACTATGGAGCTATTATCGTAAAGGATGACGAAATAGTTTCCACCGGATATGCAGGTGCTCCAAGAGGTAGAAAAAACTGTTCTGATCTGGGCTATTGTCAACGTGAAAAACTCGATATACCTCACGGTGAACGCTATGAACTATGTCGTTCAGTGCATGCAGAAGCAAACGCTATTATATCTGCATCAAGAGCTCAAATGCTAGGTGCCACCATGTACTTAGTCGGTATCGATGCTGTTTCTGGAGATTATTTCGAGAACCCAAATTCATGTTCCATGTGCCAAAGACTGATAATTAATGCCGGAATTACAACGATGATCATCCGTCTCGGTAAGAATGATTTCAAGGTTGTGGACGTACGTGACGAATGGATCAGCAATGATGAAAGCTTGGAGAGATACGAGAGCTACTAGAGAATAGTGTGTAGCTGAATAGCTGGGAGAAATATATGCTGCTTTGTGTTGACATCGGTAATACAAATATTGTGCTCGGTTGTTTTCGCGATGATGATTGTATCTTTTTGTCGCGAATTTCCACCGATAAAGCTAGGCTGAAGGATCAATATGCGGTTGATATCGGGAGTATACTCTCGCTCTACTGTATTGAGCCATCAACCATTGACGATGCCATCATCAGCTCAGTCGTGCCCTCTCTAACCGAGCCTATTTCCTATGCTATCGAGTTGGTAACCGGGAGTTATCCGATGGTACTCAATCCCGGGCTTAAGACAGGATTGAATATTCGAATAGACAATCCCGCGCAGCTGGGAAGCGACTTCGTCGCCTGTGCAGTCGCGGCAAAAGAAAAATATCCCCTTCCGCTTGTCATAATCGATATGGGTACAGCAACCACCGTTTCTGCTGTCGCCAAGAACGGAGACTTTTTAGGGTGTGCTATACTACCGGGACTTCGTATATCAACCGATGCGTTGGTTGAGAGAACCTCACTGCTGACAAGTATTTCATATGAAGCACCTAAATCTGCCATCGGTGGCAACACCAATGACAGTATGCAATCTGGTGTTATATATGGAGCGGCAGCCATGATCGATGGGCTTTGCAACCGATTCTTTGAAGAACTGGGAGAGGTTGGTCTAGCGATTGCTACCGGAGGACTAGCAGTAGTCGTGACACCCTACTGTAAGACGGATATTATGTTGGATAATATGCTACTCTTAAATGGACTTAAGAGTATCTATTGGAGAAATAAGAAGAAATGATATTAGTTTCTTTTTAGAATAAATGCGTTGCATCCCCGAAGGGGAGCAGCAGCAAGGAGTTTAAAATGAAAGACAAAAGAAGATTCAGTACATATAATCTTGTACTGATGTCGTTGCTGGCAGCTATTGTGGTTGTACTGCAACTGTTGGGTTCGTTTATCAAGTTCGGACCTTTTTCTATTTCCCTGGTTCTTTTACCGATTTCCATCGGAGCCGCATTGGTAGGGGTACCTGCCGGAGGATTACTAGGATTGGTATTTGGCATTGTGGTCCTGTTATCAGGAGATGCTGCACCCTTCCTAGCAGTCAATATACCTGCAACTATCGGACTGGTAATAGTCAAAGGAATTGCTGCAGGGTTGCTATCTGGACTAATCTACAAAGTGTTTGCGAAAAAGAACAAAACCGTTTCTGCGGTACTGTCTGCAGCGGTGTGTCCGGTAGTAAATACCGGAGTATTTGTCATAGGAGTTTATCTGTTCTTTCTACCGACCGTAAGTTCCTGGGGAGTATCGGTTGGAGCAGCAGATGTTACTTCATACATCTTTTTGATGATGATCGGAGTAAATTTCTTAATTGAGCTTGGGCTAAATCTAATACTTAGTCCGGTTATTGTAAGACTTATCCAATACTCCCAAGACAGAAGGCTCAA
>WRIP01000166.1 GCA_009782665.1 Oscillospiraceae bacterium | reverse complement strand
GGAGGAAGTAACAACCTTGTCCATATCATTAACCGGTGGGCATATGGATGTACCCATGAGACTCTATGATATCGTATATGATCATAATAGCCCCTATGCTGGTGATAATACTCAGTTACTGCTCATTATTGCGTTTGTAGCCGCTTTAGTCATAACCGGAACAATCCTCATAATCAGGTATAGGGCGATAGGACTTGCAGGTTTTACCGCAATGATAGGTATGTTCGGTATAATCAACCTATTTCTCACCAATTTCTATGGAAATCCCGGAAAAATGCAGATTACCACTGCCACCTATGGCGCTTTCATGATTCTACTGGTATTTTCCGCATACTTAGTCATCAGGGATGGTGAAGCAGTCGTAAGAGCGATGAAGTCAGGGACAGTACAGAATAAGGCAGTTACTGATGTTTATGAAAACAGCATGGTTCCGACCGTTATTAGTTACAGTGCCATGGCAATCTCCGGTGTTTTCATTCTTGATCTCTTCAAACGTGCAAGCGGGTATTCCTCCCGTATCATTCAACTGATATTTTCAAGCTTTACCAATCGAAGATTAGCTATTCTCGATAACTTAGGACGTTTCCTGCTAATCGGTGGAATCTTCGGTGCAATTATGATGATACTCATCTATCGTCTATTGCTTCGCTCCGTTCTATCGATTAACCAATTCAAAACTATTCCTCAACCTAAACGTTTGGAGGAGCTGAAAGAATATAAGATACCGGCAAAAGGAATGACATATATTCTAATAGCCGCAGCTGTCATCATTGCAGGTAGCTTCCTGTTAGTAACTGTCGGCTTCGGCAACAGCATGGAGAACTCAGGCGGATATCTTCTGACCGCACGAATTAACCCGGATTACAGTTACGAAGAATATTCCCGTAAGCAGATACATAACGATATTCTTAGTCATTTCCCATCCGGCTCATATCTAGAAGAAGGTGAGTTCAATAACTATTATTACGAGATTTGGACTGTATATTCTCCCACAAAGATAAGTTTAGATATAGAAGACTTCTATGAATCTATCGAAGAAGTGCATGAAGGACTATTAACAGAAGATTCAATCTTCATATATGATCTTCAAAAATCATATAGTTTCAATGAAGTCAATATTTACCTGATTTGTTTCGCTGTGATGCTAGTTCTTGCGTTTGTCATCGTACTGGTTACCATGGGGGTTAAGTGTGCAATCATTTCTACTTTAGGTATGGTTGTCAACTCCATGTTTATGCTGTCGGCTACAGTATTTCTCAGAATTCCTGCAAACTCGGTCATATTTACCTCCACAGCAGTTGCAGCAGTATCAGGTTTTCTCTTAACCATAAATAACCTGTCTGATTACAACAGCACGATATCAAAATCGAGAAGAACTAACCGGAAACGTGTAGCACAACAGCTTAGCAACTTAAATGCGGTGAATTCATGTATCTTCTCAATTGTCTTAACCGGTATTGCCGTCTTGTTTGTTGCGGCAGGTCTAGTATTCAAAGCCAACACTAGGTGGTACATATTCTCTCTTCTCACCTACCTATCGTTGTTGTTACCGCTCTACTATTCAACCTTCATCCTTCCCGGAATATATATTCCAAAAGATAAATAGTAACCCCAAAAAGCCTTCGAATGAAGGCTTTTAACATCTGTAATATTATCTCTCAATATAGTATAATAGGAGACGTAAAAGTCACTAGATATTTGCTGTGTTCATAAATACTAAACCAGTTGTTTTGAAGGGATAAATATAGATGGTCTACTCAATAAAACTCTTTAACTTTGCCGAACTTCTTGAGATTAAACCCATTTTTCTCTCGACCGATGCCGAAAGCGTAGCAATTACCACCACTGAAATAAATCGTGCCGGTTTGATTCTTTCAGGTTTCATGGAGCATAATAACCCCGACAGAGTTCAGGTATGCGGCAAAGCTGAGATGGCATATATCCAATCTCTTGACAATGAGAGTTCCAAAGATGCGATGGAACACCTTTTTGCGATGAAACCACCTGCGGTGGTTATAACCACTTCACTAGAACCGACTGCCATAGTACTGGAATACGCAGCTAAGTATGACGTGTCGATATATAGCTCTGATGAATCAACATCTAACTTCATTGCCGAGGCAATATCACATCTCTCAACCGAGTTAGCTCCTAGAATCACAAGACATGGTGTTTTAGTTGAAGTATACGGTGAAGGTGTCCTCATTCTAGGTGATAGTGGAATCGGAAAGAGTGAAACTGCCATTGAATTAGTAAAGCGTGGTCATCGGCTGATTGCCGATGATGCGGTCGAACTCCGAAAGGTTTCCGGTAGGACCATCGTCGGTACATCTCCCGAGAACATCCGTCACTATATTGAGCTCAGAGGTATCGGGATAATCAACGTCAGACAGATATTTGGTATGGGTTCGGTAAATATCTCTGAGAAGGTTAACCTAGTCATCACCTTGGAACTCTGGGACCCCGACAAAAACTATGCCAAACTTGGGAATGAAGAAGAACTGTATGATATCCTCGGGGTTAAGATACCCACTATAACACTACCGGTCAAACCCGGTCGTAACCTGGCAGTCATCATTGAGGTAGCAGCTATGACCAATCGACAGAAGTCATTGGGATATGATGCCGCAAAGGAACTTCTTGACCAACTGGAACTATCACTCCACACCCCACTGGATTGGAATGGATAATATGCAAATAGATAGAGAATTATCGCTTGAATTGAAATACTACACCGGATTTGCCACAGGCGGAAAAGCAAAAGCTATATACTGTCCAAACAGCATAGAGGAACTCACTGAGTTACTCAGAGAGTTAGATAAAACCAATCAAAAACGATATATCCTGGGTAATGGCTCGAATGTTCTAGCACTGGATGAAGGATATGACGGAGCTGTCATTCTGACTAAAAGATTTGGTAACATTCAATCTCTCGGTAATACTGTGATTTCAGATGCCGGTATTAGCTTATCAAAGCTCTGTGAATTTGTAAGAGACAGTTCTTTAACAGGACTTGAACCACTCTACGGGATACCAGGAACGGTCGGTGGTGCGATATATATGAACGCCGGAGCATTCGATAAAGAAATTAAGGATGTACTAGTATCAGTTATTGTAATCGACCGTGACTACAATCTTCAGGTTCTTACAGTCGATCAATGCGAATTTGACTATCGAAACAGTTGTTTTCAACGTGACAACAGTTTAATTATCCTTGCTGCTAAGTTTCGACTCGCAACAGATAACCGTGAAGATATTACCGAAAGAATGAACGAAATAGCGGCTAAAAGAGCAGCAGCTCAGCCGCTTGAGTATCCGAGCTGTGGAAGCACATTCAGACGCCCAACAGGCTCATATGCTTCTAAACTAATAGATGAGTCAGGTCTAAAGGGATATTCGATTGGTGGGGCTATGGTTAGCACTAAACACGCCGGATTCATCGTAAACTACGATAATGCCACCTCAAGCGATATTTTAGCACTCATCGATGAGGTGCAACGCGTAGTTTCCCTTAAGACCGGATATGAATTGATACCTGAAATCAAGATTCTGGAGTAGAGATATGGAGATAGTTGTAATAACCGGGCTATCAGGAGCTGGTAAAACACAAGCAGGTAATATTCTCGAAGATATTGGGTACTACTGCATAGATAATATGCCACCGGCTCTCATCCCCATATTCGCCGAGATGGCACA
>WRIP01000165.1 GCA_009782665.1 Oscillospiraceae bacterium | reverse complement strand
AATACCGTTTGTCGATGTTTTTATCGAGTTTATTTGTCAAAATGTACTATATTCGGTGCTTAAGAACCCAATCAGGGTATGCTGACATAGACCCCCCTAAAAACCATACTTTGAGAGTGACAAAACTGCGTAAATACATGTATTACATATTATGTAATACAATCTTAGCAAAAAAAGAAACAATGTCTAGACCTCAATTTATATAGCCATAAATTGATGCGTTTGTCCTGTTATCCCTTTAGCTTTATTTAAGACAAAGTCATGTACGGTTACTTAAGATAATATCAAATACCGTTCATATTAAAGCCCCGATTAGTCGAAAAACGCTTGACTTAAGAAAATCTGTATGATACCTTATACACACTTCGCAAATATCCTCGTAGGGAGTTACCCAAAAGTAATGAGTAATCTGAACACAAACATCAACATAATTATTATCAGTAATATCATTATCGGTATTGCTGGGTTTTCGTTGTGTTGATGAGCAAAATGATTTAGAGATTAGTCTAAAGCGGAGCTTCATCAGCCAAACTGATGAAGCTCCTTTTAATATTCTAGTACAAATGATTGGAGACGTATTATGACAGAGCAATTAGTAGAGATCGGCGGAAGACTGAAGGGTCTACGTAGCCTCATGGATATTACTCTTGAGCAGATGGCTAAAGACATGAACATCGACAAGGATGAATATCTGGCATATGAACAGGGACAGAGAGATTTTTCATTCAGTTTCCTCTTCAATGTCGCAAATCGACTGGGGGTAGATATTCTGGATATTATCAGCGGGGATACCCCGAAGCTTATGACCTGTGCTTTGGTACGTAAAGGAGAGGGGTATGTCATCGAACGGCGTGATGCATATGAATATAAGCACCTGGCGTTTACCTTCAACAACAAGAAAGCCGAACCGTTTTTAGTCTCGGTTGAACCACAGGAATCAGAAGTTGTACTACCTCATTCCCACGACGGTCAGGAGTTCAACTATGTTATTTCGGGTTCATTAGAGTTCTCAATAGACGGTATGACATATACTCTGAACGAAGGCGACAGCGTATATTTCGATTCGAACATTATTCATTCCATTCGAGCTATCGGTAACGAAACCTCATCATTTATCGCTGTAGTCGTAAAATAAATTAAGGAGTAAACTCATGCCTCTATATGAAAAATTCACTGGTCGTCATCGCGATGACTTTTCAACACTGGAAGATTTAGAACGAAATTTTAAGCTCAACATACCCGATGATTTCAACTACTCATTTGATTGTCTCGATACCTTAGCATCAGACAACCCCGATGGGCTTGCTATGATTTACCTCTCATACGCTGGAGAAGAAAAGCGCTTTACTTTTGAAGACATGCGTAGGTTATCCAATAAAGCCGCACACTTTTTCCTTAACAACGGCATTACAAAAGGCGACATGGTCATGTTGACCATGGCTAGAGATTGGCGTTTCTGGCCGGTGCTGCTAGGACTGCACCGTTTAGGCGCCATAGCTGTTCCGGCAACCTATCTGCTTACCGCTAAAGACATTGAATACCGCATAAATGCTGCCTCCATCAAGATGCTGCTGACCACCAATCGGTTCGGAGTTGTTACAGCCATGGAAGAAGCCTTGCCTAACTGCAGTTCACTAGAAACTATGGCTGTTTTCGGTGATGATATCCCGAGTGGAAACTGGGTGGACTTCGATAAAGAATTCGAAGCAGCCTCTGAATCACCGATTGACCGCACAACCGATAAGAACGATATCATGCTCCTATCCTTCTCTTCCGGTACTGCCGGGTATCCGAAGATGGTACTTCATGACTACACCTATCCTTTGGGTCATATCATCACCGGGTGTTTCTGGCATAGATGTATCGAAGGCGGTCTGCACCTCACCATATCCGATACTGGCTGGCTTAAGTCTCTGTGGGGGAAACTCTACAGCCAATGGTTGGCTGGAAGTGCGGTCTTTGTCTATGACTATGAGTCACCGACTACGAAGTTCTCCGCTTCCGATATTCTCACTAAGCTTGCCGATTACAAGGTCACCTCATTCTGTGCACCTCCGACCATGTATCGTTACTTCATCAAGGAAGACCTATCGAAGTATGATCTATCTGCACTACAGCATTGTACTACTGCCGGCGAAGCACTTAATCCCCAAGTATATAGTGTCTGGTTGAAACAGACCGGACTGAGGATCTTTGAAGGATTTGGTCAAACCGAAACAACACTTTCCTGCTGGACCGGATATCCGTGGATGCAACCTAGACTCGGTTCGATGGGGTTACCCTCTCCCGGCTATCGTATGGTGATTGTCGATGAGGACGGAGTAGAGGTTGCTGCCGGTGTCACCGGCGAGATCTGTATTAAGACAGATGAAGCCGGAGGCGGAAAACCTTTCGGGATGTTCCGAGGCTACTACCGTGATGAACAACTGACAGAGACTATCTGGCATGATGATCTGTACCATACCGGAGACACTGCCTACCGTGATGAAGTCGGATTTCTTTGGTATATCGGCAGAAATGATGATGTAATCAAATCATCAGGATATCGTATCGGACCGTTTGAGGTCGAGAGTGTTATGCTTGAACATCCAGCAGTAGTCGAATGTGCCGTCACCGGTATCCCCGATGAGGAACGGGGGTTTGCGGTAAAAGCTACCGTCGTGTTATCCGATGGATATGTGCCTTCACCGGAACTGACCCTTGAGCTACAGAACCATGTCAAGAAACAAACAGCACCATATAAGTATCCGCGTGTAATTGAGTACACCGATGTTCTACCGAAAACCATCTCCGGAAAGATTCGTAGGGTAGAGATCCGTATGAGAGATCAAAAACTGAAAAATTCTCAGAGTGTTTGATCGGAATGAAAAACCGGATTAGGAAAGAAACTCCCAAACCGGTGGATTGATATATTGAACTAAACACGACACCTCGCGGTGATACGAGATATTCGAATCACCGGGAGGTGCTTATCATTGTTGAGGTCAGTCAGCACCTATCCGAAAACTTCCGGTATAGATATTGAACCGTTTGTCGCGTGCAAACCCGACAAGTGTCATACCATGCTCTTCAGCTACTGCTACTGCTCTGTCGGTTGGTGCTGCAGATGATATAACTATCGGTATCCCGATTGCTGCTGCCTTTATAACCATCTCGGAGGACAGTCTTCCGCTGGTGATAAGGATACTATCAGCACAGTTCTTATCATCCATCAACAGCTTTCCTATAACCTTATCCAATGCGTTGTGGCGTCCTATGTCCTCATAAAACAAATCGGTTCCGTCCGACAGGAAAAGATTGCAGCTGTGAACGGCTCCGGTTGCCTTAAATAGCATTGATCTCGAGGAGAACAAATGTACCTTTTGGTTGATGTCTTCAGCAGTGAATATAGCCTCACTGTTGTTTTTGTTTAGGTTTCTCGTGTTAGACGTACTAAAAAACGTTTCCGGTAGTATTGAGTACGCAAACCCCGATGTCTTTACCCTGTTAGCGTTAGTCATATTCTCGGAGTAACCTTCAATTACGAAATTGAATGAATACTCATCGGTATGCTCTAACATAGTAATATCGCTAAATGAATCTATGATTCTTTCAGAAAACAAATAACCAACTACGAGTTCTGTTAGGTCTTGAGCGAGACAGATAAGTGAGATATGTCTAGAGGAGTTAATATATATGTTCACTTGTTTTTCCTCGATGATATCATCGAACTGAGTTGTCATTTCTTTGTTCTGATACTTTTGTATCTCTATATGTTTCATGAGATGTGCTCTAAATCTGAAATGGAGTTGATGTTGGTGAACATACTAAGCT
>WRIP01000164.1 GCA_009782665.1 Oscillospiraceae bacterium | reverse complement strand
CGGTTTCGGTCGTCTTATGTGTTACCTTTGATTCTCTCATGTCGCCTCCTTTTGTAAGATTTTCTTTATGCTGTCAATGAGTATTACACAGTCATTACTGCTTCCTACGGAAATTCTCAAGTAATTCTTAATTCTGTCACGTTCAAACCACCTCACCAGTATTCCGTCCTCCTTCAACTTCAGATATATCTGCTGGGCTTCAACGATTGGATGGGAACAGAAGACGAAGTTAGCCTTACTCTCAAGCACTTCGAATCCCAATTCCACTAGGTCAAGCGACAGAAGTGTTCGGTTTGCCATAATATTGTTGCGACAGATGATGTGGTATTTGATATCCTTGAGTGCGGCAATACCAGCTGCAAGTGTCATCCGATTCACATTATATGGATTTATGCTGTACTTGATTCGGTTCATGTCCTCAATTATCTCTGTTGAAGAAACGGCATATCCAAGTCTTGCTCCTGCTAATGAACGGGATTTGGAAAAGGTACCTACAATCACAAGATTGTCATACTCCTTCAGCAATGGTATGGCTGAATCCGCACCGAACTCTACATAAGCTTCGTCTATGACCACTAGATTCTGGCGGTTATGTTGCAATATCTTTTCTATCTCGGATAGCGAAATCGCAAGACCAGTCGGAGCATTCGGGTTGGCAATGACGACCGTAGAGTTTAGATTGAGATAGTCTTCAGTAGCGAGAGTAAAATCAGCTCTTAAGGGAATTATATTCTGTTTAAGACCATACAGCTTAGCATAAACCGAGTAGAATCCGTAGGTAATATCCGCGAAGGCAACTGAGTTTTCACACATCGACTGGAAGATAATCGACAGTACCTCGTCACTTCCGTTTCCGGCGAACAGTTGTGCCTTCTCTACACCGAGATAGTTGGTCAACTCTGCCAGAAACTCACTACAGGTGGGATCACTGTAGAGATTTAGTCGTGTGGCTTCCGTCTTCACCGCTGCTTGCACCAGCGGAGAGGGTGGGTAGGGATTCTCGTTGGTATTGAGCTTAATATATCGACCGATTTCCGGTTGTTCACCCGGGCTATATGGCTCTATCTGAGTATATCTGTTGCTTAAGAATCTAGACATAATGCTTCCCTCCTCACCTTTACGCTGTTCGCATGTGCAGAAAGTCCTTCCAGCATAGCAAATCTCTCTACCGAATTCGCATCTCTTTGCAGCGCCTCCCTGGAATAGGAGAGGAAACTGCTCTTTTTTACGAAACTATCTACCGTGAGCGAGGATGCAAATCGTGCAGTACCGAGGGTAGGCAGCGTATGATTAGGTCCGGCAAAATAGTCTCCGACCGCTTCTGGGGTATATGGTCCTAGGAAGACACTTCCGGCATTCACTATAGAGTCGAGTATCTCAAAGGGATTTTCCACCAACAGTTCGAGGTGTTCCGGGGCTATCTCATTTGCAAGTCTTATGGCTTGTTCCATGTCTTTTACAATATATATTCTACCGTTTGCAGCAATCGATTCCCCTGCGATGGAGCTTCGCTCTAGATTTGCTAACTGCATCTCAATCTGCTTTGACACCGCTTGTGCGATATCTTCGCTAAAAGCAATCAGAATACTGCCGGAGTTTTCATCATGTTCTGCCTGAGCGAGTAGGTCGGCTGCAATAAATGTGGGATTTGCGTAATCATCCGCAATGATGAGAACATCGCTGGGACCAGCTATCATATCGATTCCCACCTCACCGAACACCAGCCGCTTGGCTGTTGCAACATAGATATTGCCGGGACCGGCAATCAAATCCATCTTTGGTACACTCTTCGTACCATAACTAAAGGCCGCAATTGCCTGGGCACCTCCGATTCTAAACACCCGGTGAACCGACGCAATTGCTGCCGCCGCAAGTATATAGTCGGAGATGTTCCCGCTAGAATCGGGCGGGGTGGCGATACAAATATTCTTTACTCCGGCTATCTTAGCTGGGATTACGTTCATCAACAGGGTGGAGGGATAGGAGGCAGTACCTCCTGGGATATATATCCCGACGTTCTCAATAGGGGTTATCCGCTGTCCCATGACCACACCGTCTTTTTCTATAGTATATCCTTTTTTGAGTTGCTGGGTATGAAATCTTTCGATGTTTTCGACAGCCTCTCGCATAATATCCAAAATATCTTCATCCACCCGACCAAGAGCGGCATTGATTTCTTCTTTCGACAGCTCAAAGGATTCCGGTTTGTAACCGTCAAACCGCTCGGTATATTCCGCCAGTGCCTTATCTCCTCGGTTTTTGACATCCGTCAGTATCTGCATAACACTCGCTGTCACATCAGACGACAGAGCGGTCGTTGACGACCGGATGCTGCTCACTATACTTTGTATCAGATCCGGTGATGTGTTATCTCTGAGATCGATTATCCTTATCATATCACTCTCTCCAAACCTTTGAGTATTCTTAGAATAGCCGGATTCTTGAATCTGTATGCCGCCCGATTGGCAATGAGCCGGGCGGAGGAGCTCATAATCTCTTCGACTGCCACCAAATTGTTTTCCTTCAGTGTGGTACCGGTTTCGACAATATCTACAATGACATCGGCTAACCCGGTAAGAGGTGCTAATTCCACCGACCCTTTCAACTCGATTATCTCTACCTGTCGACTCTTCTTTGCATAATGGCTACGTGAGACTGAGGGGTATTTGGTAGCAACTCTGAGCGGTCGGGTGGTGTCTTCGATGTAGTCATCCTTGGCTGCCACAATTAAACGACAGCATCCCAGTTTGAGGTCGGAGAGTTCTAGTACATCCAGATTGTTTTCCACCAGCGTATCTCTACCCACAATCCCTATGTCTGCCGTACCGTACTGGACATAGCTGTCTACATCTCCGGGTTTGACCATCAGTAGGCGTATCCTGCTCTCTTTATCACCGAACACCAACCTGCGACTGCCCTCTATCTCCTTCTTGCTCAAATCGGTAAGTAGTCCGGATTTCTCGAAGAGGGTGATGACATCATCCCCCATCCGACCTTTGGGCAGTGCGATATTAAGCCAGTCATCACATGGGGTATCTGAATTCTCACTAACGACATTCACCCGCTCCAGCTCATCGAGGTAGAGTGCAAACCCGATAGCTTTATTGGTTTTCTTAAATCTTGTCATCAGATTGTCGTATCTGCCTCCCGAGATGACCGGTTTGGAGATTCCTTTGAGAAAACCCTGAAAGATTATCCCATTGTAGTAAGCTACATCGTTGAGGATAGAGAAGTCGAGTCGAAGCATACTCTTGAGCTCATCTTCCAGTATTTCATAGAGATTCGACAGTTCATCCAGCGACTGTAGCGCACAAGGAATCGCTTTACTGAGGGTATATGCCTTCGACAAAACCTCGCTAAATGATCCTGAGAGTTCTGCCAGTTGAGTCATGCTTTCTATCATCGCCTCATCGGCGGAGATAGATTCAAGCACCTGTTTCATCATATGGCTGCTCTTGTTGCGAAGTGCGGTATACACCGCATCATATATCTCTTGATCGCGGAACTGCGCCATAATCGCTTCTATGAATCCCATATGGGAGACATCGATTACCCCTGCACCGATAACCCGAAGACTCGCTGCCGCAAGCGACAGTATCTCGGCTTCCGACTCTCTCCCGTCACCACCGATGTATTCTAATCCCAGCTGCTTAATCTCTTCGTACTCACCGCTGTTACGGTCGGTTCGAAAGACACTCTCATTGTAGTAGACCTTGCGGGTTTCATCCGTCTTGGTGTTCTTGACTATCGACAGCGTCACATCGGGTTTGAGTGCCATCAACCTTCCGTCGTTTCCGGTGAAGGTGATGATATTATCGCTTGAGAGAAAATTCTTGTTCTG
>WRIP01000163.1 GCA_009782665.1 Oscillospiraceae bacterium | reverse complement strand
AACTCTGCAAACTCTGACAGTACATAGAAACCATGTGCAAAGCCTTCAGGAACGTACATCATCCTGTGATTCTCAGCCGAGAGATTGATACCGAAGTATCTTCCGTAACTTTCACTGTCGGGTCGTATATCAACTGCTACATCATAAACTTCACCTGCGATGACCTTAACCAACTTCCCTTGAGGTTCGGTTTTTTGAAAATGCATACCTCTTAACACACCTCGCCTGGATTTTGAGTGGTTATCCTGTAGAAACTCGACTTGGATTCCACCCCGGTAAAAATCTGGTTTGTGGTAGCTTTCCATGAAGTAACCTCGTTCATCACCATAAAGCTTAGTCTCAATGACAATTAGGTCCTTAATACCTGTCTGTATGAAGGTAAAGTTTGACATACTCATCTCTCCTTCTGAGGTTAACTGTTATTCATTATAGTTTTGCTAGTTATGCATAAAGAATGTCTTATACAATATCTTAATATCTTCAATTAATCTGAAATCTCTAAGATATTCCAGGTTAAAACACATCTTGGCAGGCAGTAGCTGCTGTAGATATGTGGTTCGTACATCCGGTTGCTGTTCAAGCAGTTCAGCTTCATTTCGATAAAGGATACTCGCTCTACTAGTTAAACCTGCCGGCAACAGTAGCGTTGCCATCATCTCGGGGGTATATTCCTTAACATAACTCTCTAGCTCCGGGCGGGTCCCCACAAAAGACATGCTGCCGAAAAGTATATTAAACAGCTGCGGTATCTCATCCAGTCGATGCTTTCTCAATCGCTTACCAACTCCGGTAATCCGGTTATCGGATGCTGTGGTAAGCCCTGAATCGAGTGTATCATCATGTCGGTACATAGTCCTGAACTTGATTATATTAAACGCTTTACCGTGTTTAGTTATACGTTTCTGCTTAAAAAAAACTCCACCGGGTGAATCAACCCTTATGATTATCGCTACGACTATAAACAACGGGAGTAAGACAACTAAAAGTATGAGGGACAGAATGATATCGAATACCCGTTTAAATACCAGTGCAATCCGTTTTTCCTTCAACATGTCATAGTAACTAAGTACCGCCGGGTTCTTCATTCTTTCCGGAAGCCGGTCGTAGTCAGCAGCCAGCATGGTCAGACTCCTTGCAGTCACTACTCTTGAGTTCATCCAGAAGCTGTTCGACTACATACATTACAATTTCCTTTGTCATAGCAGAATACAGCGGAAGTGAGACAGTTGAGTTATAGTATGCCAAAGCATTCGGATAGTCCCCAATATCAAATCCCAGATTAATATATGCGGTATGAAGCGGCAGTGGTTTGAAGTGTACATTCAGCGATACACCACGTTTTTCCATCTTGACAATCAAGTGGTTACGTTTTTTTGCATCCAATCCGTCGATAGAAACGATATATGCGTGATGTGAACCGTTATACTGTTGTGATCGATGAATCAGAGGTTTTACCACTGTCCCCTTGAACGCATTATCATATATATCAACCAATTCTCGCCTGACTTCGAGCATCTCATCATAACGTTCGAGTTGTGCCGCGCCGAACGCTGCTAAGATATCTGGCATGTTATATTTATATCCCAACAGCTTAATATCATACTCCCACCCACCTTCGACTTTAGTTAATGCGTCCTTATCCTGGCCGTGAAGTGAGAGTAACATAAACTGTTTATATATCTCATCGGCAGTGACACTGCCGATATCTGAAAAGGTAACTGCCCCACCTTCGGCAGTGGTCAGGTTTTTTACCGCATGAAAAGAAAAACAACAAAAATCCGACCAATGTGCGATACTCTTGCCCATATATGTGGCTCCAAATGCGTGTGCCGCATCATCGATAATCGCTATTCTGTCTAGTGACTTTTGTATATCATTGGCCGGTCGGAACAAGAATCTTTTTTCTTCAACTACTTCATGCAACCGAAGATAATCTATAGGAACACCACCGATATCTACCGGGATTATCGCTTTGGTCCGCTCGGTTATTTTATCGCGGACAGAGTCTATATCGATAGCCACTCCGTCCTTTATACAGTCAGCGAGTACAATTCTAGCTCCGGTATGTGCGATAACACTAGCAGAGGCAGAGTATGTGTATGCCGAGGTAATCACCTCATCACCTTCCCCGATACCGAGTATACGCAATGAAAGCTCCATAGCTGCGGTTGCAGAAGAGAGACAAGCCGTACGTTTGACACTACAATAATCCGAAATATCGAGTTCTAGCTGTTTGGTTACCTTTCCTGTGGTAATCCAACCTGAACGCAATACTTCAACTACCCGGTCAATCTCACTATTGGTAATATCCGGCGGTGAAAACGGAATCTTCATTGTTGCTCCAGAATCATTTGTTCGATCAATTCGATCAATTCGGTCAATTCACGGTGTATGTCGGAATCATCTCGATAATCTTTGAAAGGATCTCATCCTTCTTGTTCATATATGCCAGGTCTTTGAGAATTTCGTAGCTATCGAGTATATACTCCGCATCGATTTTCTGTGGATTCTCGACAAAAATCTTACTGTGTTCGGTGTCAGATGTACCCTCTTCACTTAGCAGTAATTCTTCATATAGTTTCTCACCCGGTCTAAGTCCGGTGAATTCTATCGGTATATCGGTATATGGGAGGAATCCTGCCAGCCGTATGAGGTTTTCTGCAAGATCTAATATCTTCACTTGATAACCCATATCCAGGATGAATATCTCCCCACCTTTGGCTATCTCGGCAGCACGGATAACTAAATTTACCGCTTCCTGAATGGTCATGAAGTATCTCACAATATCGGGATGGGTGACGGTAACCGGACCGCCGGCGGCTATCTGACTCTTAAACAGCGGTATGACCGAACCTGTCGAACCTAGCACGTTGCCGAACCGTACTGCAACAAAACGTGTGTTGCTAGTGAGCGACTTTGCCTGAACTATCATTTCACACAGTCGCTTGGTTGCTCCCATTATACTGGTAGGATTGACCGCTTTATCGGTTGAGATGAGGACAAAAGTCTCTACCTCATATTTATTGGCAGCTTCAACCAGATTGAATGTCCCGCAGACATTATTCTTGACCGCTTCCTCAGGGCTAAGCTCCATTAACGGCACATGCTTATGGGCAGCTGCATGGAATACTATCTGTGGTCTTAGCTCATTAAATAGTTTATCAACTTTTTGACTGTCCCGCACCGAAGCGATTCGTATATCCAGGTCAATATCTTGACCGTAGTTCATTATGAGGTTTTGTTCTACTTCGTATGCTAGATTCTCACTGATGTCTACCACTATGAGTTTCTTTGGCGAAGATGCTGCTATCTGATAACACAACTCGGAACCAATTGAACCACCACCACCGGTCACCATGACCACCTTACCGGTGACACCGGATAGTTTGGAACTATCCAATTCTATCTCTTCCCTACCCAGTAGATCTTCAACCTTTATATCTCTGACGGCTGCTAAAAGATCCCGACCGCTGGAGATAAGTTTAGTAATATCCGGCAGTAATCGTACGGTACAGGGAGTCTTAGAACAGATGTTCAATATTCGTTTCTTATCCTGTTCACCGGCTGAGGGGATAGCAATAAGAATAGTATCTATGCTGCACTGACCGACCAAAGCCGGGATATCCTTGGTCTGACCCATTATCTTTACACCCATAATGGTTCGACTGAGCTTCTGAGGATTGTCGTCAATCGCACATACGATGTTGTAGTTAGAATTAGGGTCCTTAAAAATCTCATGTAACAGCGTAGAGGCTGCTTCTCCGGCACCTACCACCATCACACGTCTTCTTTTGGTACCAGCGTCGGTACCGATTCGGGTATTGCGTATCATCCGATAGGTAAGACGGGAATACAGGGTAATGGAGGCTGAAAATATAGAAGACATGAGATAGACCGACAGCGGTATCGAGCGCACATTATATATGACAGAGG
>WRIP01000162.1 GCA_009782665.1 Oscillospiraceae bacterium | reverse complement strand
TCAAAGGCGTATTTAGGTGCTATCGAAGCATACACCGCTCTGAGAATTGAATTCCGAGTAATCGAGTGTTATCAACTGTTAGTCGATAACTGTCCTGACTTTGTAGAAGGATACATGATGGCTGCTCATTTCTTTCTGGACAAAGGAGATACCAATTCTGCTCTGGAATACTGTATGAGGCAGATTGAAGTTGTTCCTGATCATCCGGAAGGATATGTATTGGCAACAAATATTTACTATGAAGCACAAGCATATGAATCTGCACTGAACTATGCCAATCAGTTAATAGAATTGTTTGATGTCAACTATGACGGATACTGTTACGCCATACAAAGCCTTAATCTGCTTGACAATAATGAACAGGCCATCGCTCTAGCGAAAGACATGATAAAAACCTATCCGGATGATGCGATGTCGTATGTTTATCTCGGGTTTATCCTCTATGAAGAGGGAGATTATGCCAAAGCTTCGCAGGCAGTAAATAGCTGTAAAGACCAAGAGGATTTTCGCATTGTCTCACTGAAACGTCTTATACGTGGAAAAACTATAGTAAATATATCCGATGCTACCTTTGAAGTCGCATTGCGGACCTATTTGAAACGTAATACCGGTGATATACTATTGGAAGATATGTTTGATATTACCTATCTCGAAATTGTGGGGGGTAGAAACCCCAAAGTTGTATTCGATGGAACGGCATCACCACTCGATACAGTCGTTGAACAACTAGATGATCTCGTATACTTTGAATCGCTTATCGGTCTTAAGATTCGTCATCTTGACTTTGAGGATTTCACACAGATTAGTCAGATACCAGATCTATGTATGTTGAGTCTCGACACAACGAATGTCAGCGATATTTCATTTGTACGGCAGCTTGCCTTTCTCATCTCTCTGACCATTACCAACGGTGTTTTGGAAGATATTTCACCTTTAGTAATTATGAAGTATCTCGAGGATTTGACACTTGATGATAACCAAATATCCTCTCTGATCAACTTCTCAGAACTATCAAGCCTGTCACAGTTATCTCTGAGTGACAATCTGCTGAGCGACATTTCCGACCTGACTACAGCAACCAAACTAACGGTGTTAAATCTGTCTGGAAATGAAGAGATAACCTCGGTACAGTGTTTATCCACCCTACCCTACCTAAACTCCCTGAATCTTCTAGGTTGTAACCCGGAAGATATTAAGTCTGTCCTTCATATACCTGATTTAATATACGGATAAACTACCAATATTTACTGAAACAACATGAAAAGAACAGGCAAAATGATAGTGTCTACTCCAGTACCTATTTAAACACATAACAGATAAACAAAAGAAGTCTTCCGGCTTCTTTTTTGTAGCATTAAAACTTTTAGAAAACACAGAGGTTCCTTCAAAAAAAGCTGAACTCTTTCGAAAAGAAGTGCTACACTGTTGATAACTTAATCGATTGAACAAAAAATATGCTGCATAGACCTGAAATTACTGATGAATTAGTTGAACAGATAAAAGAGACTATTGAGAATAATCCTTCTTGGAATAGAACACGGATATCTCAGCATCTTTGTGAATTATGGGATTGGAAATTTCCTGATGGTAGACCTAAAGATATATCCTGTAAAGATATGCTTAGACTCTTAGATAAGAAAGGGAAGATACAACTTCCAGCGAATGTACAAACAAGAAAGTATATGCTTTGTATGCCAAAATACTGTACCAGTTTTCGTCGGATTTTGTACCAGTTTTGATCGGAATAGCCACGTAAACTATGCAATGTCATTTTTGCCAAAATCACGCGCATAACAAAGAAAAATCGTAAGTAATGTTGTGGTTTCATTTTCGATAGTCCGTTTTTTTGTAGCCTCAGTGAGAGACTGAATATGTGCAAATGATAACCAGCAACTACACGTTTACCGATTATCTATTTGATTCCGTGATTTGTGTAAGGTATAATTAAAAAAAACAGGAGAGTATAATGCAAACAAGAAAATTTGGTTCTTTAGGATATGATGTTTCTGCGTTAGGTCTCGGATGTATGAGACTTCCTCGTTTGGAAACAACCGACAGCTCCGGAGAGGTTGATAAGGAAAAAGCTATTGAGCTTATCCAGTATGCCGTTGATAACGGTGTAAACTATTTTGATTCCTCCTTCACTTACCATAACGGGCAAAGTGAGGCAGTCATAGGTGAAGCGTTTGACGGAGGTCGTAGACAAAAGGCTATCATTGCTACTAAGCAACGATATCCCAGTATGCAGAACTCTAAAGAGGTCATGCGTGCAAATCTTGAGACAACCCTGAAACGACTCAGAACCGACTACCTCGACCTATATCTCATTCACAACGTCAACATCAATGAATGGGAAGGTGTAAAGGAGCTGGAAGTTTTTGAAGAGTATGAGAAGTTTAAGGCTGAGGGTATGATTAAAGCCATAGGGTTCTCATATCACGGCAACCTGGAACTCTTCAAGGAGGTCATAAACTTCTACGATTTCGATATGTGTCAATTCCAGTACAATCTCTTAATGAGCGATCGCGAACTGCCTAACGAAGGTTTAGAACTGGCATACAGTAAAGGTTGTGCAGTGGTTGTTATGGAACCGCTCAGAGGTGGAGGGTTAGCTAGCGCTCCGAAAGAAGTCCTTGATATATATAGCCGCTGTAATCTCGAGAGAACCCCAGCCGAATGGGGTCTTCGTTACGTCATGGATCGTCCGGAGGTATCGGTTGTACTATCGGGTATGTCTACTCTTGAACAACTCAAGGAGAATATTGCAACCTTTACAGCTCCCGATGCGATCCCCTACTGTCTAACCGAAAACGAGAAGCAGATACTGGCAAATGCCAGGTTAACATACCTGAACCGCACCTCTATCCCCTGCACCGGGTGTGAATACTGTCTACCCTGTCCGCAGGGAGTGAATATCCCAGATATCTTTTCAAAGTACAATGAAGGATATCGATTTGACAAATTTGATAACGCCAGACGCACATATATGTTCTCAAAAACAGCCGGTACCGATGGCTCTCACTGCGTTGGTTGCGGAGAGTGTTTAGCAAAATGCCCTCAGTCGATAGACATAATTGAACAGGTAGCTAAAGCTCATAAAGTGCTAGACGGATGGCAGGAATCATAATATTTGAGACATAATAACCGATAGCCATTACCTAAAACAGGTAATGGCTATACATATTGTTGACATTCTACTGTATTATACTGTTTGTATATTTATATACTCAACCTCTCTAAGCCTCCCAAGAAGGGCCTCAATACCTCCGGAACAGTTACCGAACCATCGTGATTTTGATACTGTTCTATAATAGCCGGGAAGATTCTGGTTGTGGCAAGCCCTGAACCGTTTAGTGTGTGTACATACTCCAACTCCCCTTTTGCGTTGCGATAGCGGATATTTCCTCTTCTGGCTTGGTAGTCTCTCGCATTGGATACCGAACTGACCTCCTTGAAGATCTCGGTTCCAGGCAACCATACCTCGATGTCGTATGTACGAGCCATACTTGCAGATACATCAGCGGCTGCCAGTTTACTGACCCGGTGATGCAATCCTAGTTTCTGGACCAATAGAGCTGCTTTACTTAACAATTCTTCGAATGCCTGATCACTGCTGTCAGCGGTGGTATACTGCATCATCTCAATCTTATTGAACTGATGTCCTCTGATCATACCACGTTCATCACTCCGATAGCCGCCTGCTTCACGGCGATAACAAGGAGTATATGCAATGTATTTTTTCGGTAAATCCGCTTCGGTCAGTATTTCCGAGCTATGTATATTAACTAGTGGTGTTTCTGCAGTCGGTAGAATGAATTTCCTTTCATCCCCGTTAGGATTTGCAATATGATAAACCTCATCTGCAAACTTCGGGAACTGACCGGCAACAAAACCGCACTCCCATCTCAGCATGTGAGGTGGTAGAATCGTTTCATACCCATCTGCCAGAT
>WRIP01000161.1 GCA_009782665.1 Oscillospiraceae bacterium | reverse complement strand
CGGACCGCAATTAGTTTACTAGCAGACATAATGACGAGGCAGTAGGAACCTTTGAGTTTGTCCATCGCATTCCCAATAGCCTGTTCTATCGATTCTGATGTGAGGCGCTCTTTGGTGATTATTTGTGCGATGACCTCTGCATCAGAGAAACTATGGAATATTGAGCCGGTGAACTCCAACTGTTGTCTTAGTTCGGCAGCATTGGTGAGTGCTCCGTTATTTACTAGTGCGGTAGAGCCTTTGATATGATTCACAGTTATGGGTTGGGCTTCGAGTTTAGGATCGAGATAGGAAAAACCGTATCTCACGTGACCTAACGCGATATGCCCGTCCTGGAACGATTCCATTACCGAAGAGGTAAACACATCACCGACTAATCCCTCATCCTTTATACAGGTAATTAGACCATCGTTGTTGAGGGCAATTCCGCAACTCTCCTGACCTCGATGCTGCAGTGCATATAGCCCGAAATATACATCAAGTGCAATATTTCTTGCCTTGGACGAGTATATTCCGAACACTCCGCATTCATCATGAGGTTTGTCATACATAAATAGGCGACCTCTCTTAATCTAGAATGAGTATTGACTTGATATCTCCTGGTCGGTTGCAGAGATTTTGGTAGCCATCTCCACACGATATTCATTAAGCGTAGCGGCAAGGTGACTATCGCTGAGCGATAGTATCTCCACTGCTAGTAGTGCTGCGTTGACTGCACCATCGATGGCAACGGTTGCGACCGGGATACCGGCGGGCATCTGTACGGTTGCAAGTAATGCATCCAACCCGTCGAGGGTTGAAGATTTAACCGGGATACCGATAACTGGCAATGTGGTGTTAGCTGCCAAGGCACCAGCCAGATGAGCTGCTTTGCCTGCGGCGGCAATAATAACCCCAAACCCGTTGTTTCGCGCATCTGACGCAAACTTTGCGACTGCTTCAGGAGAACGATGTGCTGATAGTACATGAACCTCACAGGAAACAGAAAAAGATTGAAGCGTATCGATTGCAGGTTTTACAACCTCCAAATCGCTTACGCTTCCCATAAAAACTGCGACTCTCATTAGGACACCTCAAAAAAACAATAATATCCTCGTCAATTTAATAGTACAAATCTGCATATACCATACGAGGACAATTATATCTGGAAATCTGATGACTAAGTTTAACATATTTGACCGGTATTTTTCAATTGTAGAATCTTACGAAAAAACAAATTCCTGCAAATGGTTTTTAGTATAGTTATTTCAGCAAAGGGTTAGATGTTATATGCCCATCTTTTAAGCGAATGATTTCTTATACTAAGTATCCACTATACTATCTTTAATGAGTTGAAGATGGACTATGCATATGAAGTCAAGCTTCGTAACGAAAGGAATAAGAAATAGGCGGTAAGCATAGATTGTCTCAGTTTCATGTTGTTTATGGAGATTACGAAGCTGTTTATGATTTTGAAGGAAATCGAATTGCTGGTAAACTACCTAGAAAACAAAACCGACTAGTAGAAGCATGGTGTGAGCTTCATGTTGATGAACTGAATGCTGCAAGGAGAACATGGTATAAAGTAAAAACCTGAGCACTGACCGAACCCGTATAGTGATATACGGCTAAACTGTAAGAAATCAGCAGAGGTCATAGTACCATATGGAATGTATGGGAAGGACTGAACAATTCGTAGTTGCTAAGTACGAATCGAAAATAGGGCAGTTAACAGCCAGTATGTGTTAATGAGGAGAGTAGTGGCGTATCCACGAGGGTTACTCAAAATCGATGATAGACTGTCCACGTAACAAGGAGGAAAAGCAGAGTGGAACTGAAAAAGCACACTAAGTCGTATTACTGCTATGAATTGAACCGCCGTATACCGAACGGTATGTACGGTGGTGTGAGAGGGGTGAAATCCTTGCGGCTATCCTCTACTCGATTTTTACTTAAATATTCGTGTTAGTGTCTCATTGTTTATTCAGGAATCCACCCTTTCACGTTTTATTGCCCATCATATGTCTCCCCCCAGGAGCAATCTATCGTCTATTCGTGTAACTCTAAAGTACCGGTTTCATAAATCTGAGAATTAGTTATACTTCTCCCTTCGTGTCATTATTACCATAAGAAATAGCATTTTCTTCGTTTTTATCTTCTCCTTAACAGCCTCTACATTATACTCATTCAATGATTTCCCTGACGTATCCGCAACAGACTTAATCAGATCTTTCTGTTTGGATTATCGCTCTATACCTTATCCTCTATCTATACCGTCGCTATTGATTTGTTCAAAAGTAATGAATCCACTTTTCTTTCTTGCCCATGGTGGAGTTCATAACAGTATTCCACAATCAGTACATTCTGTTCTTGGAGTTCTAAGATGTATATAGCATTTGTATTGAAAGAAGTTTAAATGTCGCTATGTCTTCTCTTCTGTATCATATACAGGTAGCTCCTCTTTGCCACATTTTGTGCAGCTAAACTTTCCACCTTTTTCAAAGTCCATATGAGTATACAGCTCTCCAGTAGCTGCATCGAATACCATTACATCGATATATAATGGCAATTTTATACCTAAAGCTACTTCAAATAATTCACTTTCCATTGATAATCGCCTCGGTTATCAGTATAGCATATCACATATACCCACTCAATTTAGCGAAGAGCCTCTCTTAGAAGTATTATACCGATTTTTCCGCTTTCCATATCTTCCATCATCTAAACGTAACCGGGACGGTCGAAAAATCGCCCCGATACGTCATCGCCGTGTAGTGGGCTGTGTTCTTGAAACCGTGGGCTTTGGCGTACTGCTCCAACAGCTTTTTTTGATTTTGGATTGAGATACTTTCCCCGCTTCGCTCATCGTCACCTTTTGACAGGCGTTCATACAGGGCGGTGATTTTCTTCTCGTTCATTTTTTACGCTCCTTTCATGGCATAAAAATAAGCTGAAAACGGCTTATCTATCAGCTTTCCCAAGCATTTGATAAATAAGTCTTTATCAGCTTATAACACACGAGACTTACCAGTGTGGATAGCATCTTGCTGCATTGGCTTGTTTTGATACCTACCTTTGTTGCTATCTCGTTCAGCTTACTGCTTCCGTCGGCAATCGCAGCAATGATTGAGTTGTAAGTCTCCGGGATTCTTAGTTCCTGTCTAAGCAGGTTGGTTGGCTCTTCAAACAAACGTCCGGAGGGAACAAAGAAAAGTTTCTGTACATTTTCCTGAAGAGAAAGGCTGCTGTCAACCCGGGATAGGTATTCAGGTATTCCACCCGTAACACTGTAAAAGACTATCTTTTCCTCATTCGTGTAATTTGGAAGCATTTCTGTGCTTTCCAGATAATCAAAAGGAAACAGTTTGAACTGAGCTGTCCTACGGCCGTGTAAGAGGCTCTTCGAGCTTAAAACCTACTACTCCATGAAAGACATACTGGAACCGCAAAGAATCAGGAACAGCTTGCTGTTGCCCTGGTATTTGTCAATTGCTGCCTGTAGTATTGACGAGAACGTACTGTAGCTATTCGCCAGATAGGGATATTCATCTATGACAAAGATGATTCGTTCCTTTTTTGCACTTTCAAATACATAGTCGACAGCTTCCCGGAACGAGGGAAATGGGTTCTTCGGAGCGTCTGGTGCAAGAACGGAAGAATCTGGACAGACATAATCGTTAGGTTTTCTTTAGCGGTAGACTGCACCGCGACAAAGTAGACAGTTTTCTTGCCTTTGTAGAATGTGTTAATCAGAGTTGTTTTCCCGACGCGACGACGACCGTACATAACAGGGAATTGAAATGTGTCCTTCTGATACGCTCTGTTCAAGCTATCGAGTTCATTTTTTCGTCCGACAAACATAACTAATCCTCCAATTACTAACTGCTCAATTAGTATAAACATTTCATATTGTTTGCCAATCGGGTCTGCAAGTATTTTGTTGCTTCACTCGACATTAGCTAAAAATTATTAGCTTGAAAAAAACC
>WRIP01000160.1 GCA_009782665.1 Oscillospiraceae bacterium | reverse complement strand
CGCATAGTTTCTCAACCGATTTACAGTATCACCGACATTATCTCCCATCACAACTACCTGCACCGGATGATCTATGACACTTGCTAATTCTTTAGCTTTAGCTAACAACTCAAAGGTAACGGTTGAAATACTACTGTCTTTGATCTCTGCGACAACACATATCCCTCTACTCATACTTTTGTCGATGACTTCTGATGGAGTGTTGTCCTCTTCCATAAAGCTAATGGCTCCTTTAGGACCTGACTTTACACATTGCATGCAGTAACGACAGCTACTATTGATACTGAGTGTACCATCAACATAGTCAAATGCCTTAAATGGGCAGAGTTCTATCAGTTGTTGAGCGGTTTGATTTTCATGTGCAGATTGGTTTATTACTAGCGGCATGGTTATATTAATCGCTCCTGATTTAATGCGGTAAACAGAGCTGAAGCTATCTCATCCGGAGTTCCTTCGATGCGTTCACTTTTCGTCGTCTCATCCGGCTCAAAGATGCGTACAACCCTTGTAGGTGAACCATTCATACCGTACCCATCGGAATCCTTATCTTCCAGATCGTTAAGAGTAAGTATCTTAATGGTTTTTTCTGATTCTAAATAACTCTTCTTGCGAAGATATGATGGTAATCTAGGTGTATTAATGTCTTTATCTACACTTATGAGACAGGGTAACGGCAGATATATGGTTGAGAGCTCATGCTCAGTCTCAACAACGACAGTAATACCGTCATTCTGGCACTCTTTAATCTCAACTACATTGTTTATGTGAGGAATATTCAGCCATTCGGCAGTTTCTGCTCCTACCTGGGCAGTATCCCCATCGGTGGTCTGTTTCCCGCAGATGATAAGATCAAAGCGCCCGATTACTTTAACTGCCTCAGCGAGTGTTTTTGAGGTAGCGAGTACATCCGACCCGGCAAACGCCATATCGGAAATGAGATACGCATCATCAACACCCATATATATTGCTTCCTTAAGGGTGTCTTCAGCAGCTAACGGTCCCATGGACAGTGCAATAACCTCACCACCAATTTGTGATGCGAGCCACAGTGCCGTTTCAATTGCAAACAGATCGAACGGATTGAGCTTGCCTTTTTCCTTACCCCTGATGAGGGTTCCGGTTTCCGGGTTTATCTCAACCGAAGTCGACGCTGGGACCTGCTTGATGAATGTAACTATTCTCATGACTTTTCCTACATCTATTGTTATCTGTCATCCTTGATGTCTTCAGTATACCATATATTTTAGTAGCTGAGGCTACTCCATATTCTTCAGTGACTCAATCATATCGAGTTTCTTCAAAACTGTGTTGGTGAATAGATTGGTAATTAACGTAAAGGTAAAGGTTATTGCGGTAGCAGCCACATAGCTAATCGGCATTATATCGACATGAATACTGATGGAGGGCATCCGTATAGTCGCTACAATGAACTGCGCAATACCATATCCCGCAGGTAATCCGAAAAGTATTCCAAACAACGCCAGTACAATAGTCTCTCGATTCACATACTGATAGATCTCTCGGTTATAGAATCCTAGCACCTTGAGTGTTGCCATCTCATGTTTACGCTCGGATATATTGATGTTTGCTAACGTATATAGAACAACAAACGCCAAACAGGTAGCAAAACCGATTAACAACAGCACTACCGAATCGACCACCTGGATACTATCATCAAAACCGTTACGGATAGAGTCAACCAGTACGACCGATAGTATGTGTTTAATATCCAGCAACTCTCGTCTGAATGCTCTCCGATCACTACCGACCGTACCCTCATCTATATGAACAAAGTAAGCGTTGTAGCTCAGCTCTCCGAAAAGATGTGTATAATGCTCGCTTGAGATATATACCGAGTTTCCGATATATGAATGTACTATCTCTCCTAGTACTACAGAATATTCCTCGTTATCAGAATCTCTCAGTATTATACTGTCAGAATGAGATACTTCCAGTATCTTAGCTGCGTTTTCGGTAATGAGCACAACTTCATCAGATAACTCTATCTCAGTAGACTGATGTTCTCCTGTAAGCCTAAAGAAATCTGAATAGTCCTTCATATTGTCAAGTGTAATCAACTGTAGCCCAATACTATCGCCCGTTTCGTTTATTACCGTAATTTCACCCAGATGAGAGACTAAATAGTCACTGACCCGGTCATCGTTCTTTAGGTAAGATTCAATCTCATACTGAGTAGTTGCTTCATCATCATCAAAGATAACTATCATATCATAGGTCGCAACGGTATCAAATTGTTTGGGTACCAAGTTCTTAGCGGAGTTCTTGAGTGCAAAACCCGTTACAATCAATGCGGTACAGGTGCAAACTCCGAAGATGGTCATAAACATACGTTTTTTATAACGGAATAGGTTTCTTGCCGTTATCTTACCTAAAAACTTCAGGTTTGACCAGATGAACTTAATTCGTTCAATGAGTACTCTCGCTCCCTTACTCGGTGCCTTTTGTCTCAGCAATTCAGAAGGTTTACTCCTCAGACTTCTGATACAGGAATATATGGTAGCAGCAGCCAGAGCAACGATATATATGGTAGACCCATAGACTACATAAGAAAAGTTTCTCTGCAAGGTAAAGTTTGGGAATTTATGCAGTATCATCAGTATGCTCCATAATGCATCAGGGAAGTAGGAAGACCCTAATATCCCTCCGAGTATACCTCCGACAATACAGGCGATAAAGGCAAAGATTACATACTTAAGGGTGATGACGGTATTTGAGTACCCCAATGCCTTTAGCGTGCCGATAATACTACGTTCTTCTTCTACTAGACGGGTCATAGATGACAGACATACCGATACTGCCACGATGAGAAAGATGACCGGGAAGACTGAACAGACCGCTTGAATGGAGGATACGTCATTATCCAACCGAACAAAGCTGTCAACCGAGGTACGATCGAGAATATACCATTTGGGGTAGGGGATATCCAGCACCTTAGTCTTAGCTTCGTCAATCAACGCTCTGGCATCAGCCGTCTTAATTTCAAATTCCAGTTTATTCTCTTCGAGTTCACGCTCACCATCTTGAAGCTCAATTCTGGCTTCTTCAAGTTCCAGTTCGGCATCCTGTAGTTTTCGTATACCATCATTAAGCTTTTTTCTTCCATCAGCGACTTCTGCCTTTGCATCTGCTAACTTTGCTACACCTTCAGCTAAAGCTGCGTATCCATCATCGAGTTCTTTTTTTGATTTTTTCAGAAGGTTACTTGCATCACTGAGTTCTTTTTGAGCTGCAGCAATGGTACCCTCCATTGCGTCCTGGTAACTGCTCAGATTCGAGATAATGTCATATGACAATTCAAAGTATTTTCCATGCATAGCCTGCAGGGCATTGGTGTTAATCGCTTCGATGTTGGCTGCAGCAAACTCCCCATCACTGCCACCCATCTTCATAAGTTCGGCCGCTCCAGTAGAAGCTGCTACAACGTTGTTCATCAGGGATATATATGTTTCTTCATCAGCTGGTGTAGGTAGCATATATGACATTGCTTCAATCATGCTCGGTATTGCTGTCACTCCAGAACTGAGTTTATCTATCTTCTGTTGTTCCTGTTTTAGGCGTTTTGCACCCGAATCATATTCTTTTTTCCCGTCCTCGAGTTTTCGTCTAGCGTCTGCTAATTCTGATTCTCCTTCAGCTATGTCTTTTTCGGCATCATCGAGTTTTTTGCGGTTGGCATAGAGTTCGTTCCAACCGTCCTTAATATCTTGTTCGCCGTCACGTATCTTTTCATAACCATCCAGTATCTCAAGTTCAGCGTCGGCGATTTCTTTCTCTGCGTCGAGTACCTTTTCATTCAACTCGGATTCTGCATCGGCGATTTTTGCATATGCTTCACCGGTAAGACTGTCATAGCGTTGCGCTATCTGAGAATCCTTTAGGGTATCCGAAATAATGTCCATAACATCGGATACCATCCCCGTATATTCCTTGCTGTAGCTATCCATACCAGCGCTACCATTCACCGTCAGATATATATCGGTATAG
>WRIP01000159.1 GCA_009782665.1 Oscillospiraceae bacterium | reverse complement strand
TCCCTTACGGAGTTATTATCATCAATAGCCTTTTTCTCTTTACGACAGATGCTCTTCGTTTTCCTCTTATTGCCTTTTCCGTCGAGAAGCAGTCTTACGGCTTCATAGTAGAGATTTGCCGGATAAAATATCAGATGTTTAGGCATTATTACTTCCGACTTTATCCATGCCCAGGCAAACTGTTCAGCGGTCATGCTATGATAGGTTATGAATCCCATAGCCCCGAACGGAAAGGCTCCTAATATACATATCCAGGATACAGTTTCGGTTCCCAAACTATCTTTAAATCCGAAGAATATACCTACCGCCGCTCCTACGGCAAGCAGAGAGAAGATGCACTGCCGCAGGTTGAGACCGAAGAACATACTCTCGGTGTAGTTGCGTATTTCCTTATTAACCTTGACTTCCATGTTGTCTCCTTACAAAACAATAAAGAATGCGAAAATATATTTCATCGCATTCTTTATGAATAGTATACTATTGTCTTAGTTATCTTCGTAATGTCCTTTGCACTACGATATTTCGATGTGATCGGACAAAAGTCTATAGACTATTCTGTTCTTATCATCTATTCTGCGAGACCACCATCCGGATAACTCTCCACGCAACGGCTCAGGTTTCCCGATTCCGGTATTTCCGTTGCGTTCTATGTCATTTATTAGTAGATTGAGTTTTCTTAGAGTCTTTTTATCCTGCGTCTGCCAGTACAGATAATCATCCCATCCACGGTCTGTCCATAACTTTTTCACCGGCTATATCTCGATCAACTCGTGTTCGGTCAATCTACCCACATCCGCATCGTGTATAGATTCAAGCAGGACCTTCATATTGCTATTACTATAGAAAGGATCTATATTCAAATCAAAAGGCATACCGTTTTGACGGATAGCTGCTTTAATGAATATGGTGAACGCAGTGGTCATATTAATTCCTAATTCATTAAATAAATCATCGGCTTTTTGTTTCAAATCATCATCAACGCGAATATTTACCTGTGCCAAAATGCTCACCTCCTCTATTTGTATAGTATTGTATATGATATGATATACAAGTGTCAATACATGTAATGTTAACAATTAGTATTGATTATAGAGTAAAGCATTATTTATCGTTCTTTTCCTGCTACTTTCTGAGCTTTCGGTTGATGTTCGCGCACAGTTCTGCCGTCTGACGGTTTAATGAAGTGTATTCTGCCCGCAGCATAGATAGCGTTGTCATTCAGCTGCCGCTGCCACGCTTCCTGTGACGGAGCCCATTTGAAGCCGTGACTCTTGAGAACAGATCTTTGTGATTCATCCGGTTTTTCATCGAAGAAGAGCTGCAGACGATTAAACTCAGTATTAACTTCGGCCTTACCTCCCTGAAACTCCCAACCTTTGAATCCTATATCTCTGTTTCTTGTTACTTCAACTATACGTTTCTCTAAACGTCTGATTTCAGCGTAGTTGTTCTTTAAGTCGTAATCGGAAAACGGCATGTTATCCCATGGATACCGCGCCGCCGCTATCTTGGCGTCCAGCTTAGACACCTGCTGATCGGTGATACCCGGAGCGCCGATACAACTACCTGTTCTGCGCCAATACACGTTGACCTCTTTCATAATGGTTTGCAATTCTTTACATTTCTCAAGCTTCGCGGTCAGTTTCTCGACCGCTTGAGGATCATTTGATGATATTGCGTTGTTGTAGGGCATATTTTTGACCTCCTAGTGTTTCTTAATATTTTTTCAATAAAAAACCGCCGTGTTTATACAGCGGCGCTGGGTATATATATGATGTTTCTTGCTTTAAAACATGTTTGTTATTTATTTCTCAGCCAATCTCTTCCCTATATCATAACAAGCAGAACAGTCCTCGGGGAACTGGCTCTCTCTGTTTGCACGTTTGCGCGGTTCGTCGAACATGGAAGCTTCGTATTTATCGTAGTCGTCGAATTGATATGTGTCGGTAGCGAGATAGTACAAAGACTTTCCGTTGAGTCTTGAAAGGGTGCGTTGATTTGATTCATAGATATATCTATAGTTTTCAGAGGTTGTTTCATTCACATTCATGGTATATATGAAGGCGGAGTTTATCTTAACCGGACACATGTTCCGTTTTTCGACGCTATACGAGCCGTTCATAAAAGCGAATCTCTCTATGAAGTTTCGAGTCATACCGGTAACGTCCCCGCAGTAGACGGGGCTGCCTATTATCACAGCTCCGCAGGTCATGGCGTATTCAAGGATTTCTGTCAGATCATCCTTGACAGCGCAGCTTCCCGGATGACCTCCTTTGCGTTTACATCCGAAACAGCTGACGCATCCGCTGAACTTAAGGTCAATGAGGTTTATCAGCTTAGTATCGGCTCCTGCTGATTCCG
Organism: Oscillospiraceae bacterium; assembly: GCA_009782665.1. Lineage (GTDB taxonomy): Bacteria > Bacillota > Clostridia > Oscillospirales > Ruminococcaceae > WRIP01. The sequence goes on along the minus strand of WRIP01000159.1, from coordinate 1,717 downwards.
CACCTTTTTGCGCCTCTTTAAGCAGTTTCGCGGTATTCCATTCCTTTCGCGGACTTCCGTTTATCAGCAGAGCATTCATCTTTGTCATCTCCCTTTAATAGTATATATTCTATACATTAAAATGAAGTATACCAAACAACAAGGACAATCACAAACCAAGCATTTCCCTGACCAATCTGTCAGCCATCTTGACTGCGCCGACGAGAACAAGCATATTGAAGATCAGTTCTCCGCAGTAAGCCCAGACCTGAGTGACGGCTGACGCCGACGGGTCGACTACGGGAGGAGACGAAGCGAACAGAGAAAAGATGATACACGCAAGCACCACCACCGCGCCTTCAAGACAAACCGCCGTATATGACTTAATGAAGGATATCCCCATGCTCTGGGTAGGTTCCCCGGCAAAAGAAGCTAAGGGAACCGGAGCTATAGCGGTGTACATGTAAACTTTCAGAAAACGACCGTACACAGACATTATCATGATGAATGACAGTATGGTGATAAAGAGACCTCCTAATAATGTCACCGCCCACAATGGGATACTCGCGAAAAAGGTTGTTTCATCTATCGCCGCCTTTATACTCTGCGGCAATACCGTATCATTCGCACCCGAGAATCCCGAAACTGTCATTATCCTTGCTATCAATCCCTGGGCAATAGCGAGAACTGACATCATCAGTTCAAGCCCGTAGGTAACTGCGGCTTTGGCTATGGCGAAACGTACAAACACCTTTACCGCCACCTCGGGACGTTTTAACTCCGCGAAAGAACCGCAAGATTTCATCACTCCTATAACAAAGAACAATACCAGCAAACCCAGCCCCACCGACCTGACTACTCCGTGGATGGTGGTGATGACATTCCAGATCCCTCCACCCTTGAAGGTTTCGGGACTTTCGGTCAACAACCTGAATATCTCCGCCATCTTGCTGTTCCAGGTATTAAGAGCATTTTCAAGGTTCTCGATGATCCAGCTCAATCCTTTTTCCTCCCTTCAAGAAGATGAAGACCGGTCATCTGCAGCACCTTTCAATATTCGCTGGTTCTTTGATGACTCCGTACTTATCGTCAACATAGTATTTATTTGCGAACGGATTGAATATGGCGTGACACCTGACCCCGTTGTACTCAGCCAGATAGTCGTTATCCCCGAGCTTTTTAATTATAGTCGCTTCGGCTAATACATTTTCATTATCGTGTTTAAGCGAATGAATGTAACACCGGCATTTGTCGATATATTCCTGCATATGACTACTCCCCTTTCAGACCACCAATGATTAATCAAGGTGAAAAATATTGTTTTTCTTGAACTTCCTCAGATATTTAGCAATACAATAACAAGTGTTGCAAAAGTATACCGTTAATAGTATACTTTTGCCATGACAAACTATGCAAATATTTATGAATACGCTGCCGATAACTATGGTTTAATAACATCGACTGAAGCGAAAAAGCTTGGCATTCCTAATGTAGAAATTGTAAAGCTTGCTCATCGCGGACGTCTGCACCATATCGGGCATGGGGTATATCGTATTGCGCAATATATCCCAACGGAATATGACAAGTATGCTGAGGCGGTTGTTATAGTTAGCAACGGAGCTGTTATTTACGGTGAATCAGTGCTGGCTATGCACGGGCTCGGGCATGTCAATCCTTCAAAAATAACCGTTGCGGCAAAAAGCAGAATCAGGAAAAAGCTTCCGGAATACATAAAAGT
>WRIP01000158.1 GCA_009782665.1 Oscillospiraceae bacterium | reverse complement strand
ATAGACTGTATCTCTGGAGTAACTCTTACCGAAGTTACCTTTCGAGTCGATGTAGGGATGTAGTAAGGTCTCGTTACCTCGAGATAACCTTACCATTGTCTCGTAGATGGGTGTATCTCCATGAGGATTCAACTTCATCGTCTGACCCACTACGTTTGCTGATTTGGTTCTTTGACCGGACATTAGCCCCATCAAGTACATGGTGTATAGGAGTTTACGATGAGCAGGTTTGAACCCGTCAATTTCAGGTAACGCTCGTGCAATTATGACGCTCATAGCATAGGGCATGAAATTAACCCTGAGTGTATCCGTTATAGTCATATCAACCGTAATACCTGCTCCGGATATCTCAACGTTCTCTCCAATAGTGCTCTTATAGTCTTTCTCTTCTGCCTTTTTTCTCGGCACTCTGTTTTCTACCTCCGACCAATGTAATACGGTTATACCACTAAGTCTATATCATCCAGATAATCAGATCCGTGCTCCGCAATATAGTTCTTTCGCCCGACTAAATTATCTCCGAGGAACAGATCAAATGCCTCTGCCATATCTTCAGCATCTTGTGTGGTAATCTTAATCAATCTTCTAGTCTCAGGATTCATGGTGGTCATCCACATCATCTCGGCTTCATTCTCACCGAGCCCTTTGGAGCGTTGAAGAGTATATCGTTCACCGCTGAGTTTAGCCATAATCTCTGCTCTTTCGTATTCCGAGTAGGCAAAATATACTTTATTTCTAGTCGTTATCTCATAGAGCGGAGATTCCGCAATATATACAAAACCTTCCGATATGAGGGTGGGGACCAATCTATATAGCATGGTGAGAATCAAGGTACGTATCTGAAACCCGTCATAGTCTGCATCGGTACAGATAATAACCTTATTCCACTTGAGTGAATCTAATGAGAAGGTGGAAAGATCTCCCTTCTGTTTCAGGCTTACCTCTACCCCACATCCCAACACTTTGACTAGATCTGTGATTATCTCATTTTTGAATATTCTTCCGTAATCTGCCTTGAGACAGTTGAGAATTTTACCTCTGACCGGCATCAACGCCTGGAACTCGGCATCCCTGCCTTGTTTACAGGCTCCGAGAGCTGAATCACCCTCTACAATGTACAGTTCACGTTTGTTGAGGTCTTTGGTTCGACAGTCGACAAACTTTTGTATCCGGTTTGTCAGGTCGGATGATGCGGAGAGGGTCTTTTTAAGATTCTGTCTTGTTTCTTCGGCTTTTTCACGGCTCCGCTTGTTTATGAGTACCTGTTCGGCAATCTTGTCGGCTTCTATCCGATTCTCAAGGAAGTATATTTCGAGATTCTGTTTGAGGAACTCGGTCAAAGCTTGGGTTATGAATCGATTGGTAATCGCTTTCTTTGTTTGGTTTTCGTATGATGTGACTGCGGAATAACTGGAGGATACATAGTATAGACAACCTTCGATATCCACAAAACTTATCTTAGACTCACCCTTGCGATATAGGTTTTTATCCTTCAACAACGCATCTACTTGGGCGATAAAGGCAGTTTTAAGTGCGCGTTCCGGCGAACCTCCGTACTCGAGGAAACTCGAGTTATGGTAGTACTCGAGGCATTGTACTTGGTTACTGAAACAGAATGCAACCGACATCTTGACTTTGTATTCCGGTCGGTCTTCCCTATCTCTTCCGCTTTTCTCCCCTTCCCAGTACTGGACCGAAGATATAGGATCTTGACCGACACCTTCTGCGACATAGTCGGCTATTCCATTGGGGTAGAAGTACTCATTCGTGACAAACCCCTTCTCAGTCTCTCGCTTATATACTAAGGTAACACCTGCATTGACGATAGCCTGTTTTTTCATGATGTTTTCGAAATACTCGGGTTCGATGGAAATTTCGGTAAATACCTCAAGGTCAGGTCTCCACCGAATCTTGGTGCCGGTCTGTCGACCGGTATATTTGGTCTTCTGCATATCTCCGACCGCTTCACCCTTCTCAAATCTCAGGTTGTAGATGTGACCGTCACGACGTATTTCTGCAGTCATATACTCTGAGGAGTATTGGGTAGCACATAGACCCAGCCCATTAATTCCTAGTGAATACTCATAAGAACCGTTGGTGAGGTTCTCGTATTTACCTCCGGCATAGAGTTCACAGAATAATAATTTCCAGTTGTATTCGTTTTCCTTCTGATTGAAATCAACCGGGATACCGCTGGCAAAGTCTTCTATCTCTATCGAATCATCGAGAAACTGGGTGAGAATTATCTTCTCTCCGTAACCTTCTCTCGATTCGTCCAGTGAATTTGAGAGTATCTCAAATATCGATTGCTTGCATCCATCTAGGCCATCGGATCCGAAGATGACCGAAGGGCGTCTCCTCACCCGATCGGGTCCCTTCAGTGCCTGAATGCTTTCATTATCATACTTTCTAGTGGTTTTTGCCATGCTCACTCCTTACCAATAGATATTCATTCGTAATCCGATTTATTCCTTATTCAGTTTCCTTATTCCTTCAACTAGATACCTGCTCTTGGAAAAAGACAGATCTAATATAACCGAGAGATATTTTACCACAATTGTCAATATTGCAAAAACACCGAAGAATGCTAATGACATTAACAGCATCATGGTTGTCCAACCTTCGGTTGGTTTACCCAATATAAAAATGAGTAGGGTGTATCCGCCGCTGAAGAGCGCTACTGCCATCATGGTGATGGTCATGAAGAGCGACAGACTGTAGGCTGTATCGGTGAAGAGTATGAGGCTATCGGTAGCTAGCCTACCTCTTTCTTCCGGAAGCGAACTGCCTTTGATTCTTGAGGTAGGTATATATTCTATGTTGGCACACTTTAGTCCGCTGTTCTTGAAGAAGGCTTTGCGATAGACTATGCTGTCTGCCATCGCTTCAATTCGGTTAATAGCTCTACGAGAAACCAATCTGAATCGCTCACTAGCGAGGGGATACTGCATTCTGGCACCCTTATTGAAGACTCTATAGAAGAGTTTGGAGCTGAGGCTACCACCTCTTGAGGGTGTCACGCTCACTACATCAAAACCTTCAAGTTCTTTTCTGAACACATCTATGATCAGGGAAGGAGAAAAGTCCTCTATCGCCTGTTCAAATTCAAACACAAAATCACCGATAGCCATATCCACACCGGCATTTATGGCTGCCTGAACACCTTGAGGATAGCTCATTCTCACAATCGTGATGTTTCCGGTGATGTGAGTATTCAGATCCAAGAGACTAGATTCAATGTCCGCTTTTGAGGCATCGTCGACGATAATTATCTCGTAATTACTGAAGTGTTGTTCGAACACCTCCGATACGGTTCTGATGAACTGTATTGTAGACTCTAGATTGTTTCGGTAGTAGATTACACCCGAGAGAAAGACATTTTCTTTGTTCGTAACACTCATTCGAAATCTCCTTGTAAAACATTATCGAGATCGTATACGGTATTAATCTTACCCGACAGGACACTGATGAAGGTCGGCTCAGTAGAATGAACCCTGATGACAGTCGGTCGACTGTCATCTACCTCACTGGTCATCATAATTGGCTTCATGGAAAAGAGTGATTCTTTATAACTGAAACTGTACTTCTCCAGCAGGTACTTTCTGGCTAAAGACCCCATATATGAATAGGCAGTCTTTGGTGAAGCGACACAATCATTGCAGTTAGACAGATGAGAAGGACTGCATAGTCCATTACTCCGATTCTGACAGCTAAACTCCGGATTACTGCTGAAACTGCTCATGTGGGGGGTGAAGGTTACCGAGGTCAGCGAATGCAGGTTGGTTTTTCCAAACGGCATGATGGAGAAGAAAGGTCCATCCATCACCGTTATACCGATGTTGGTCAGTTCATCTCCCACCTCACATAGGATAATCTCACACAGTTCGTACTTTATCTTGATAGGTTCGAAACCGACTAGTCCGATTATCTCGTTACAGCTAGCATATGTGGTGTTGAGAAGATAACCGGTTGAATAACTGTTAAACGCAGCAGTTGTCACCAAATAAGAGTCATTATATCGTTCAATCGAGTAAACATCCTCGCCGAACTTCATGGTAATGTTCTTCAACTCTGAGATTTCTTTTAGGAGTTGCACC
>WRIP01000157.1 GCA_009782665.1 Oscillospiraceae bacterium | reverse complement strand
TATAAGGACATAAAAGATATAACACTTTCGAGTATGCGGGAACTGATAGGGCGAACTCAGGTCGGAAAACTAACAGAGGATGACCTGGAACAGGCAGAGATGAAAGCACTTCCGACCTATGGAACCTGTTCAATGATGGGTACTGCCAACTCTATGGGATGTTTAGTTGAGATACTGGGTATGTCCTTACCCGGTGCCGGTACGGCATTAGCTGTCTCTGCCGAAAAGAGAAGAATAGCAAAACAAAGCGGAAAGCGCATTGTAGAGATGGTGGATGAAAACCTCTCTGCCCAACAGGTAATTACCCGAGAGAGTATTTTCAATGGGATAGCAGCGACTATGGCAATGGGTGCTTCAACCAATACCGTTCTGCACCTAATGGCTATTGCCAATGAAACCGACGTAGCATTGACACTTCAGGATTTTGACAGCATAAGCCGAGAGATACCTTATCTCTGTAATATAAAACCTTCTGGAGAGTATGCAGTAGGGGATTTTCATGAAGCTGGAGGGGTTCAAGCAGTACTAAAGGCAATTGAAGACAAATTATACAGTAATTGTCTGACGGTGAATGGTAGGACAGTTCGGGAAAATCTGCTATCAACCGAATTGAAAGAGAATGATATTATCTATCCGAGGTCTTCTCCTAAGGATGAAGACGGAGGTATTGCTGTCCTTTACGGGAATCTCGCACCAGACGGTGCAGTGGTAAAGAAGTCTGGTGTCAAGAAGTCAATGTATTATTTTGAGGGAAAAGCACGTATCTTCAATTCTATGGAAGACGCTTCTGCTGCTGTCTCAGGGGATATGATAAAGGAAGGTGATGTTATTGTTATCAGGTATGAAGGTCCTAAAGGTGGACCCGGCATGCGTGAGATGCATATGACCACCTCGTTGCTTGTTGGAAGAGGTATGGATGAGAGTTGTGCACTCATCACCGACGGTCGATTTTCAGGCTCCACAAGAGGTCCCTGTATCGGACATATATCACCGGAAGCAGCTGCATCTGGACCGATAGCAGCAGTAGAAGAGGGTGATATCATAACCATTGATATTCCTAATCGGGTACTATCGGTTAATCTGAGTGATGAAACAATAACCGAACGACTATCTAAGGTTGACCATATATACAAGGAAAGGACCCCGTCACTTGCTAAGTATGCTGCACTCGTTACATCTGCAGATAAAGGAGCTGTACTAAAGCTTCCGTAATACTCTGTAAATACCTTTACTAGTTTCTATGTATATAGCAATAGTGGTTGATAGTCCGGAAGCTAGAGTTGCATATATACCAACCGTTTTTATATAACTCGTAATCTGGAGTACTCATCTCTATTTCATCTTTCGCTTAATCTATTCGTCATCGACAGAACAACATAGAACGATGTTGATGAAGTGATTACTATCTAGAATTAGCGTGATGACAAGTCATCCCGGTTGGCAGTATTAAAGGGATGAGATTGATAATGTCATCCACAGATAACGAATAAGAACCGCATTGTCTGCGGTTCTTATCATTTTTTTGTCTAGGCTATTTCCCTACAGCTCGCATATCATGTAAATCTGTTTCTTCTTGATCGTTAGCCTCTTTTTGCTTTCTGAACGCTAAGGAACTGGCGACTATTTCAATAACGAGGATTAACGCATTGACTATGGTCCATCTGTCTACCAAAACCATCAGTCTTGTCAAGTCTTCAGTCAGTAGGAACAGGATCATTCCGAATATACCCATGATGACTGAGATGAAAAGCGGTATCAACCTACGTCTCGGTTTTTGGTTGTCTTCTTCCGTCTGGTACTCATCGTCATAGTACTCGTCCTGTCTCTTCTCGATAGCTCCGCGTACTATAATGACTGCGGCATATATTAGTCCAGCGAGAGTTAGTATCAGGTTTAGCAGTGCCCAAACAAACTTGCTCATAGCGGATCCGGCTGCAAGAGGTATCTCGAGGTTGCCGATTGTCAAGGTAGGAATACCTTCACTTTTGATTATGTCGAGTACTTCCTGTTGAGTATATTCTTCAGGCTCTGATGTTGTGTGATTGCTTTCATCATTACCATCAGGATCCTCATTAGTCGGAGGTTCGGGTGTTTCATCGGTAGGTTCACCGGTTCCGCCTACTACTTCTTGCGGTATTGACTTGTATTGCGCTGTTACAGTGAGATCCGATGTGATGTTATCAAATTCTCTATCCCAACCGGTAAATTCATATCCGTTTCGTGTTGGATCACTGGGAGCAGTAGCTGCTCCGCCGTTCTCAACCGTCTCAGATTTAAGTAAGTTGCCGTTCCAGTCGATGAATCTGACAACGAAATTATCATCTGTCTGCGGCTCTTGAACCCATAGTGCTGTGTAGGTCGTATTTCCGGTAACTGTTGCAGTTCTGACCGGTGACCAACCTGTGAAGATCCATCCAGTCTGTCCAGTCACTATCGGGGAAGCCGGTGTAGCAGCTCCAAAGGTCAGTTCACTGATTGTCAGTGGTGCAAATGTACCATGTGTTCCTGGCAGATAACTAACAGAGTATGTCGGCTCTACAGGTGTTACTACTTCATTCCACTGTGCATACAGTGTTAGATTACCCATGATGTATATTGTACCACCTGCATTGTAGGATATTCCACCACCGTTTGCCTGAGTGTTCCAGTTCTTGAAGGTATATCCGCTTCTGGTGAACGCATTTGCTCTCACAGCATAGTTAGCTAGATAAGTAACACTGTCTGCTGCCATGGTTCCGGTTCCGCCGTTAGCGATATAGGTTACCGAGTAGCTGTTAGCTTCCCATACTGCGTACAGCTCGAGTGAATCGTCTAAATCCCAAGGGGTGAAGCTATGTAGGTCACTGTAAGTATCCCCTGAACCATCTGCCTTGGTATTCCACCCTTTGAAGGTGTATCCGGTTCTCGTAAACGTATTAGCTTTTAAGGTAAAGTCATTATTGTACGCTGTGGTATCGTCGGACATCTCGCCAACGCCACCGTTTGCTAAGTAACTGACGGTATATGTGTTAGCTTGCCATTGTGCATAGAGTACGAGATTCTCAGTTAAACTCCAGGGAGTAAAGCTGTATCCATCGACATACTCGCTGCCAGTACCATCTTGTTCGGTAGTCCATCCAATGAAGGTATATCCCGTTTTGATGTAAGCATTATCATCAAGTGTCAGGTCCTGACCGTAGGTCGCTTCCTGTACCAACATACTGCCTATTCCACCGTTTGCCATACATTCTACAGTATATATGTTGGCTTCCCACTGAGCATAGAGTGTAAGATTATCCTTTTGGTTCCATATAAAGTTCTGATTATCAGAATAATCTGTACCGGAACCATCTGGTTCAGTGTTCCATCCGAGGAAACTATATCCTTGCCGGATGAATGTATTGGTATTGAGAGTAACATTCTCATCATAAGAGACTAGTTGGTCCTCCATATATCCCGTACCACCATTGGCATCATACTCAATAGTGTATGAAACTGCTTGCCAGAGTGCGGTAACTAAGATATTACGTCTGACTTCGGTTATTCCTGTGAAGATATATCCGTCATCATCCTCCCAGCCATAGAAGTAATAACCTTCGCGTGTTGGGATCGTAGGCATGTTTTGCATGCCAACCTTAATCTCTGGAGGTGCAACATAACGGATTGTAGATGTCGTATCGTCGCTGAACTTCCCTCCGGCAGTAACGAAGGTTACTTCGTATGTTGCTTCGCTAAGTGTCAGATACTTGAACGCAACACCTGAAAGACCGTCAACTGCCTCAGTTCTGGTGCTCATAAAGTAGGAGCCGGGGTATTTTACTCTTGATTCGTTGTTGAAGATTACTCCATCTTTACCCCAGTAACGACCAAATCCTTTTTGTGCTGAGAGATTAGGCTCGAGGTTCAAATCGTATGCTAGGGTGATTGCTACATTGCTCTTACCCCAGAAGACTCCACCGGTTATTGTGTTCAGTCTACCGGAATTCATCCCGGTATTATATATGGCATATGTGCCAATAATGGTTCCGTCCGAAATGAGATCAATTGTACCTGAATTCGCTATCCCGTATGAACTGTTAGATGTGATAGTACCTCCGTCTATAACCTTAATTGTACCACCCATATAGTTGAATATACCATAACTTGT
>WRIP01000156.1 GCA_009782665.1 Oscillospiraceae bacterium | reverse complement strand
GTTCGTGATTTTCTTTGCTCAGTAGATATCCTAAATCATCAATCCTTTCTCTAAAGACAGAAGGAGATGTATTGGCACCGAGCACTAAATTGTTCCGAATAATCCCAATTTCTTCGGGATTAATGGCGCTGAACTTTACCTCGGTTACTATTGACGTCTCATACCGATCGAGTGCCTTACTGCCTACAATCGGTTTGTTGGCATGTATGGTCTGTCCGGTTACGGTCGAAACTAAACTATGGGTACGATGAATTAAGCGTTTCACAATGTTGGTAGATACTTCGTAGTAGTCACTGCGAGCAGAGAGTGCCATAACCACCTGTTCTAACGCCGTATTCCCAGCTCTGACACCTAAACCTCCAATACTGCATTCAACAGCGGAAACACCGGATTTTATTGCTGCAAGGGTATTGGCGACAGCTAGTCCTAAATCATTCTTGCACTTTACAGAAAATGCAGTATCAGGATATCTCGTAATCGCCTTATCTATTATATCGGTCAGTTCATTTGCGGTCATATATCCCATATTCTCATATATGCAGATGCTATCAACGTTAAGGGAAGTGACAAGATTTAAAGCATCTTTTAATAGATAATCATCTGCCATCGATAACGCATCGAAGGTTACCTGGGTTAGATATCCCTTGTCTTTGGCTTCGATAATGATTCCCTTGAGTTGATCTAGAAAACCTAAATCTCTAGATTCGTGACATAGCAGATTCACCCGGCTTGTTTCAGCTACCGAGAGTGCAGCTTGAACATCGATATCATAGTATTCAAATAAGGTGCAGGCGACAGAAAACACAACTCCGGTCAGTTCTTTAGCTACCTCTAGTATCGCATCACTGAGTACACTCACCTCGATAATATCAACCCCTAACCGTTCGAGTTGCTTAGCTATTTCTACCTTCTCGCGAACACTCATAAAGAATTCTCCGAAATGCTCACAATCTCTTAGAGTTGTATCACATATCTTAATTTTTCTCATTACTTCTCTCCAATTCTACTATTGTCACACCGCTGTCCCCTTCACCGTATCCTCCAAGTCGAAACCGTTTTACTGTTTTCAGACTACGAAGGTGTTGTTGCAGTGCTGATCTCAATCTGCCTGTACCTTTACCGTGTATCAGATAGATGGTCGACAGTTTTCCCATAAGCGCTTGGTCAATGAATCGGTCGGTTTCAATAATGGCTTCATCTACAGTTTTCCCTAGCAGATTCAATTCATTTCGACTGCTGCGTTCATTCGATTGGTTTATCTTGACTGTCTCTTTAGGTTTTGATTTCTTTTGGTTGTTACCTTCAGCTTCGGGTTGTTTAAGGGTATCTTTTAAAACTCTGGTACGTATGTTTCCTGACTTTACCTGTACATATCCGTTTTCATCCGGTAGTGACATTATCTGACCGGTCTGTGCCAGTGATGTAATAAATGCGGTTTGTCCGACCTCAACAGCTTCAAGCGGCTGCAATTCATCATATGATTTACCGGACATCTCACCTAGTGTTCTCACTAGATGAATGCTGTCTTTTTTTGCTATCTCCCGGGCTCGTTGGATGACCTTTTGTCGTTCAATGTCGGAATCCTTTAGTGATCTCATCTCTTCGAGCAGTTTATGTGCTGCTGCCTCAACATCCGCTGACATCTGTCTTGACTTAGTAACGGCATGTTCATACTCCTTATCTGATTCGATTCTTTTTTTTGCTACATCTGATAGGGCTTGTTCAAGCGTTTGGTTAGCTTCTTTATGTAAGGTCTTCGACTCGATATCTCTTTGAGATATGTCCAATCGGAGCTTTTCCATCTCCTTGAGCACATCCTCAAACTGTCGGGTTCCCGCATCTATATTATTCTTTGCCATCGAGATCAATTCTTGATCCATTCCTAGTTTCTGAGCGATATGTAGTGCATTGGATGAACCGGGTATGCCCATGATGACTTTGTATGTCGGTTGTAATGTATCGAGATTAAACTCACAGGACGCGTTTGCTATCATATCCGTTTTGACTGCATATACCTTAATTTCACCGTAATGGGTAGTTGCTATCGCTTTGGCACCGATGGCATGTAACCTTTCGAGTATAGCAATAGCCAGAGCTGCTCCTTCTGCAGGATCGGTTCCGGCACCTAACTCATCCAACAAAACTAGAGATTTATCGGTAGCGTTTTTTAGTATCTCAACGATATTGGTGATATGCCCTGAGAATGTCGAGAGGTTCTGTTCGATACTCTGCTCATCTCCCACATCGGCAAAGACCGAATCGAATACCGAAATATTACTATGTTCATCGACCGGTAGCAGTATCCCAGACATAGCCATGAGAGACATCAACCCTACTGTCTTTAGTGTGACGGTTTTTCCCCCAGTGTTAGGCCCAGTGATGACGAGGATTTTGTATCCCTCGCCCATCGAAATATTTATAGGGACTACCCTACCGGACGGTATGAGTGGATGTCTAGCATTCTTGAGATTGATATATCCGTCATTGTTGAGATTTGGTCTAGTACCCTTTATTTCGATAGCATACTTAGCTTTTGCTAATAGTTGATCGATTTCTATAAATGCGGTGTAGCTCTCGCTTAACCGGACAGCTGCCTCTGCTACTCTTTCGGAAAAAACAAAGAGGATTCGTTCTATCTCTCGTGCTTCATCGTTCATCAGCTCCATGATTCGATTGTTGGCTTCCACCACCGCATCCGGTTCGATAAAGTAGGTAGCACCACTCTGTGACACATCATGAACTAAACCTTTGAGAGAGCCTCGGCTCTCCGCCTTTACCGGAACTACAAACCGCCCATTTCTCATGGTTATGATTGCGTCTTGCAGTATCTTACGTGTAGCATCCGCTCGGATAATGCCGTCGAGACGATCGCGGATGGAATTTTCGGTGGCTGTTATCCTCCTGCGAATATCGGCTAGTTCTGTGCTCGCTTGATCACTCATCTCAGTATCTGAGATGATGGCTCTTGTGATATCGTTCTCTAACTGACCGTCACTGTAGAGCATATAGAACAGTTCATCGGTAATTTGACTATCGCTAGAAGTTTCATACCAGGACGAGAGAGCATCGGCATTTTTGAGCATCGTTCTGACCTTCAGTAACTCAGCCATAGATAACATACCGTTCTTAGTTGCTCTCATGCAGATATCACCAATGCCATCGATGGAGGATATACCAGGAAGATTGTGGCGTTCCATTACTTGGTGAATCGCCTCGGTCATATCCATTCGTCTTAGCGCATCGAAATATTCGGGGGTAGGTACATGGTTTATGATTCTGTCTTTTGCCTGTGGTGAAACAGCATACTCCGAAATTATCGTGAGTATCTTATCGAATTCCAGTTGTTTTGTGTATTTTAGTAATGAACTCTTCATTGTAATATCCTGTTACGAGAGTATAGTATCCAAAAATTCGAGAGTCGAGAGGGATTTGTCAATATGTATCATGGAAAACCTTGAGGTCAACTGATTGAGTTGCCTAAGTGAATCTGCTGAGAGGTCAAAAGAGAAGATCTGCTGTGGTTCGGCATTAACGATGTATCTCATCGCCTGCAATATAGCTTTGGTAGCATTTCCCGGATGATTGTTAATTTTAGCGCAGTCACTACAATACCACACCCCCTCCACCATGTCAAAATATAGTGTATCGGCATGTTCTGTACGGCATTCGGCACAACAGGTGAGGTCCGGCATATACCCCGAGATAGACATAATACGAAGTTCATATACCGCCTTGACTAGCATAATATCCTGCTTACCTTCATTGAGTATATGCAGAGTATTAAGTATGAGTGAGAGGTACTCTGATGCATCATCTTCGACCGGAGCTAAGTATTTCAGCATTTCACAGAAGTAAACCGCCAGAGAATACCGCTTAATATCCGAAAAGAGCGAAATGAAACGCTCTTTTATCATAGCTTCGTTTGCGGTAAACATATTCTTTCCTGTGTACAGTTCGAAGTTGGAATAGCTCAACATAGAGGTCGGGGATGTCAGCTTATTATTTGGTTTTCTGGAACCCCTGGCATATACCGTTATGATACCTTCAGCCGTAAGTACCGTGATTATACGGTCGGTTTCACCGGTTTTTACTTCCCAGATTACCACTCCGTCGGTTGTTACTCTCATCTTTACC
>WRIP01000155.1 GCA_009782665.1 Oscillospiraceae bacterium | reverse complement strand
TATGTTAGTTTTAGCGGTCAAAGGAAGTCCGAGAGAAAACGGTAAAACCAATCGATTCATCGATGAGTTTTTACGTGGAGCGACAGATGCAGGTCACGAGACAAAAGTTTACAATGTCGGTAACATGGCAATTAAGGGATGCCAGTCATGTTATGCCTGTAAGGAAAGGGTAACCGATTGTGTTATCGATGATGAACTGAAGGATTATTTCGCCAATCTACATAATGCTTACGCACTCATTGTAGGTGCTCCAAACTATGCATCCAACGTCTGCGGGCAGATTGTCTCATTTATGAATCGTCATTATTGTCTGATTGATAAAGACCGAAACGTACACATTCCAGCAGGTATTAAGGTAGTCGGAGTGTTTGCTCAAGGTCAACAGGATAAGGACAAATACATGGATATGTACAGATGGTTCATGAGTGATTTTGAACGTAGGCATATGGAACTGTTAGATATCGTCGTAGCGACATCAAGTGATGATGAACAGCAACTATTAGTTCAAGCATATGAAATGGGTAAAGCACTTTAGAGCTTTTCTGTGTATACATATATATGCGTATATTGAGGTCATACATATTCTTTCTGCCTATGACCGGATTGAGTAAGAGAGACGATGAATAGTTCGAGAAAACCATATATCGATAACATACGATGGATAACGGTATTATTGCTCTTTCCTTACCACACCTTCAGGGTATATGATGGGTTTGATGAGAGTTTCTATGTGAAAGGTACTGTACTACCATTCACTTCATATGCTCTAGGTGCGGTTTGGCCATGGATCATGCCGCTGTTATTCCTTATCTCAGGGATCGGAACCTACTATTCATTACATAAGCGAACGGTTAAAGAATACCTTATTGAACGTACTCAGCGAATCTTCATTCCTCTGGTCTTCGGGATATTGTTTTTAGTACCTCTTCAAACATATATTGCAGAGAGATTCCACAACACTTATGAAGGGGGATATCTGGCTCAATATGTTTTGTTCTTTACTAAACCCACCGATCTGACCGGCTACTTCGGTGGTTTCACCCCTGCCCATCTCTGGTTTTTGCTCTATCTATTTGTGATTTCGTTAGTAGCTCTTCCGATTATTCTACTGGCAGAAAGAATAAAAAAAAGTATACCCATCGAGAAATTCACACTTCCAGTTATCCTTTCGCTCTTTCTAATACCTGCTCTCAGCCAGGTCATATTGGATATCGATGGCAAGAGCGTGGGTGAATACCTAGCGTGGTTTTTGTTTGGATACTTCCTGTTCTCAAAAGATGTAATACTTAATCTCTTGGAAAAGCACCGATTCATATTGCTAGGTATCTTTGCGGTTTTTGCCATAATATATGCTGTATTCGGTTTTACCCTCATAGACTATAGTGTCATACTTTATGAGGTTGTATACGGAGTTTATGCTCATCTAGCAATAGTTACCATCTTAGGAATGGGTAAAGCATATCTTAATTTTTCCGGCAGTATATCAAAATACATGACCAAGTCATCTTTTGGTATTTATCTACTCCACCAACAATGGATAGTTGTCACTGCATACTTTGCACTGACATATATCTCAAACACTCCGCTACAGCTAATGAGTATACTGTTATCCAGTATGCTGCTCACATTTGCATCATACATACTGCTCACAAATATTCCGGTCATAAAGCGGGTGTTTACAAAAGTCTAAGCCTGTTTCTTGATTCTCGGATAAACAGAGTTATAGTGAACCATATGATTTTTTCCTGTTACTCTACCGCTTGCCCTTCTTGTCGATAACGGATAGTTGATAGAATCAAAGGTTTGGAAAGGGTTTCGATATCTACATAAATACAGAAGCATAAGAGATACCGACGATGATGAAACAGTATTGTCGGTATCATAGGATAGAAAAACTATTGAAGATCACCTTTAGTGTGGTCTTCTTTTATCTTACATCGATTAGCTACTTTTTTTGTGATGACTGGGAAGTACAAAACCTTCAGAAAGGTTTGTAGCAGAATGGATTTAGCTGTAGAATATGATTGCAAGGATGGCGTGTTGACAACAACACGAGATAGGAGGAACAAAGTGATAGAGTTCTATAGAGCAGGGGATGAATATGGTTGCTTTTCGAACTTCTCCGACCATGGATTCTTCCTTAAGGATAGGTATTGGAGTAGCTCCGAGCACTACTTCCAGGCACAGAAATTCGTCGGTACCGAACATGAAGAAACCGTCAGATTAGCTGCTACACCAAAGGAAGCGGCTCAGTTAGGCAGAAGCCGAGATCTACCCTTAAGACCTGACTGGGCTTCTATCAAGGAAGAGATCATGAAAGAAGCAGTTTTAGCTAAGTTTCGTACCCATTTAGACATAAGACAGATACTGCTATCAACCGGCACACAAGAGATTGTCGAAGCTTCACCAATAGACTATTACTGGGGTTGCGGAGCAGACCGAACCGGCAAGAACGCTCTTGGTCTTGTTTTAATGGAGGTTCGAAGCATATTAGCAGATGAAAACGAACCGAAATCAACCTGAATTCTTAACAGACAGGAAGATTTTCTGAATAAAGAATATTGAACCAAATCGCTATTGAGATGAGCTGATTTCTAGTATAATGAGAGTATAATCAATCTGCGATTCATTCATCTATTCGCAGGTAAATCATTGAGATATTCATAAAATTCAAAAAGAGGAGATGGCTATGAAGATTAACAACAAGGAAGATATCATTCAATTAACCCCGCTTTGGAAAGGTGAAAGACTTGAGGATGGACGTCCTAAAGTATCTGATGAGATACTTGCCAGAATCAGAAAGACTACCATCGAGGAGATGTGGTCACCGCTGGTCCGTTTAGGCTATGATTTCCAACATGTAACTGAGCTAAAACGCTCTAACCCTGATATCCCGGCAGTGGTAGGTCGTGTGGTCACCGCACAGTATATGCCCATCCGCCCAGATCTAGCAGGCTATCTCATGGAGTACGGACATGAGGTTGAAGGACGTATCGGAAACTTCAACCAATGGCCGCTCGAAGATCTACAAAAAGACGATTTCATAGTCATCGATATGTATGATAAAGTGCGTAACGGTTGTGCTTGGGGAGGGAATCTGACCACCCTCATTGCAACCAAAACGGGTTGTGGTGCTATGACCTGGGGTGGAGTACGTGATATAGATCAAATTGCTGGCATAAAGAATGCACAATTTTTCTATCGCGGTACCGATCCGACACCCTTCCGTGAATCGATGCTGACCGGTATTAATGTACCCATCAATATCGGTATGGCAGTAGCCATGCCGGGCGACGTAGTACTCGGAACCGAAGGTGGAGTTATCTTCATACCGCCTCATCTAGCCGAATACTGTATTGATGATGCAGAAAAGACCCATGTACGTGATATTTTCGGGTTTATCCGCCTACAGGAAGGTAAATTCACTGCTGCTCAGGTCGATACTGCTTGGGAACCTTCCATGTGGGAAGACTTTGCCGAGTGGTTCCCGAATGCAGAGGAATCACTGGAGTACAGACATCTCGATTTTACTGGTGAGATTGAGAATGCACGCAAAGGTTTAGTGTATGATCATGTTGATCCCCTCACCGATAAATGAAGCATATAGAAATGAGGAGTAGCAATGAGCAATGAAAGATATGAACAGTTACTGGATAAGGTAAAGACTGCTTCCAGTCCGTCGGAATTGAGAATCACCGACATGAAGATTTGTGATATCGGAGCACCATACAATACCTCAATCATCAAGATTATTACCAATCAAGGACTTGAGGGGTACGGACAGGTTCGAGAGGGTTGCAGTCGAATCTATGCGGTTATGCTCAAACGATTCATAATAGGGGAGAACCCCTGTAATGTCGATAAACTCTTCCGCAGAATCAAGCAGTTTGGGCATCACTCCCACCAGGGCGGCGGCGTGAGCGGTATTGAGATCGCGCTGTGGGACCTTGCGGGCAAAGCCTACGGCGTGCCGGTGTGGCAGATGCTGGGCGGTAAGTTCCGCGACAAGGTGCGCGTATACTGCGACACGGATATCCACGGCAAACCGGATGGCATCCGCATGGGCAACGTGCTCAAAGAGCGCATCGAAAAGCAAGGCTATACCATCATGAAGATGGACCTTTCTGCAAACGAGCTGCTTGAAGATATTCCTGGCACTATC
>WRIP01000154.1 GCA_009782665.1 Oscillospiraceae bacterium | reverse complement strand
CAAATTGTGCTACTTAGAAAGCTCAAAATGCCTGTGATGGATATTAAGAAAATGCTTTCTTCTGATGATGTTGATGTAGCTATAGATACATTAACTAGTCATCTTGAAAATCTGAAACAGGACGCAGCCGTTTCTGAATCACTATCTGTTCTGATGGAAAGAATCATACAGGATGTGAAAAAAGAAAAGAACCTAGAACAAGTCCATCTATACAATGGAGCAGTACGCACAACCGAATTATCCGAACATGGAAAAGCCCTTCAAATTTTACTCTCTGAAAGGGATAGAATTATGTCAGTAAATCAATTGTGCAATGTTAGAATCGTAAGGCTTCCGGCTATGACAGTTGCTTCATATCACGCAGAAAGCACAACACCGGAAAACGACTGCTCGGAGGTAATGAACAAATTTGTGCTAGATAATTCTCTGCATAAGCAGAGCGGGTTCCGTCATTTCGGGTTTAATAATCCAAGTCCGTCGGAAAACAATCCAGTTTACGGTTATGAAATGTGGGTTACTATTCCTAGGGATTTCGTTGTAGCGGAACCATTCATCCTAAAAGAATTTAGTGGTGGATTATATGCGTCTGTAACGACTTCAATGGGTGAGATAGGCGAACGTTGGCAGCAGTTATATGACTGGGTCAAAAACAGTGACAGATATTCAGTAGACTCAAGTGTTCAATGGTTAGAGGAATGTATTGATTTTGAAACATTCTTTTCAGGTAACGAGAGTTTTCAGCAGCTTGACTTATTGGAACCAATCAAACTAAAATAGTAAACCAGTCGAGAACTGTAAACTCAGCGTTTAGAACGACCCTAGTTCGTTCTAAACACTAACGTTTGTTGAGTGAGCTTCACTTTACTCCTTCAACTCATTTGAAGCTCCTGTGAGGCACGGTAGCACTCCAATCAGATGAACCGTGAGGTTAAATATGAACATTTTCAAAGTATTAGCATCCGGGAAGAAACCTATGTACGAGGAACAAATGTCTTCCA
The DNA here is from genome assembly GCA_009782665.1 of Oscillospiraceae bacterium. Taxonomy (GTDB): domain Bacteria; phylum Bacillota; class Clostridia; order Oscillospirales; family Ruminococcaceae; genus WRIP01. The sequence continues at coordinate 3,171 of WRIP01000154.1, read as the reverse complement.
TATTGGCATGGCTTTTACATCCTCAAATGGAACATGGGTTAGGATATGAGTTGCTCAGTAGATTTGTCGCTTCAATCTCCTGTGACAGCGATAGATCTGCTAAGATATCCGATAACCTACATAACAGGTTACGTGGTGATGCGGTGAGTGATTTTGGAATGGAGCTTGAAGAATATGTAACTACGGCATATATAGATATACTCATTTCCATCGACAGTTGGAAATTAGCGATTGAAAACAAAATATATCCCGGTTCAACGATGGAAAATCAACTCAATAAAGAGTATGTTGGGTTAATTTCAAAGTATGAAAACAGTAGCTGCGTACTTATCTATCTTGTGCCTACTGACGATTTTGGTGAGTTGCATCGTCAAGTTTGGTGTGAATATGATTCGTTTGACAAATCAAAACTTCGTTCTACTGATTTTCTAAAACTAATGACTTGGCAGGAAAATAATGCCGGATACCCGTCTATCGTTCAGCTTTTAGAAGGTTTGTTGCAGGATGAAGCTGTCGGAAAAACCGAACCGATAAGTGAATATACGCGACATACTATCAAGGCGTTGATTGTGTTTATACGAGGTGGATTTTCCGGGTACGATTACGAACGAATCAATATTCAAAATGAAGTCTATCCTAAAATTAAGGGGGAAGAAATCCTTAATAAGATGGGTGGTTTTGTCGGAATAAAGTCGGGGATAGCAGGTTTAATCGGGACGAGTACACTCGTTATACAAAACAGAGTATATCAATATAGCGAGTCAGAAGTTTTAGCAAGACCGAGTTGGGTTTCGGTATACGACTTCAAGCAGATTTATTTATGGAAAACTCGAGATGTTCCTCCAATAATTGAGTGGGATCGAGTAAGACTAAAAGCAATGGATTTATACACTATTACATCCATTTGCTCACCAACACAATCGCTATTCATAGGCATAAAAGGTGGTTTACCTGCGCTTAACAATATGGATAAAAAAACAATTAAAGAGAGTACATGGCAACTCATCGCAGCAGATGAACCTCCCAATAATCAATGGATTAGTGGTGAGGAATTTGCCAGAACTCTAGAATTGAAAGGTATAACATGAACAATGATTTACAAAAACGATACGATGAGTTGAAAGCTAAAGTCATAACACGTGCGGATGATTTTGCCTCCCTTATTGATTTCATTGAGTCAAAAACTGCATGGTTAACAGCTCCAGCCAGTACTCGATTTCATCTATGCTGTGAGAGTGGGTTGCTCGAGCATTCGGTTAATGTAGCAGAAACTTTACTGCGGCTAAAGAATACACTCTACCCGCAGATTGAAGATGAATCATGTGTTATCGTTGCACTGTTGCATGACTTAGGAAAAGCAGGTACCCCAGAAGGAGCACAATATTTGAAAAATGAACCAACCGAACGACAAAAACAGTTTGGTTATAGAGCAACCTATCCTTACAGATTTAATAAGGATCTAACGTATCTCAGTGTTCCGATACGAAGTCTGTATCTAGCATTGCCTTTCATTGAGTTGTCTGAGCAGGAAGCACAGGCGATAGTATATCACGACGGTCAATATGTAGAGGATAATCGTTCTGTTGCAAAGAACGAGCATCCACTGACACTGCTACTACAATACGCAGATAATTGGTGTGGCTTTGTAATTGAAACGCAATAGATATTAAAGCTGTTGAGATATAATCTTGATAATTACGTCAACCAGATTAATTAACACACTCTCAATGAATGCAGGGTCTCGTCTGCTGTGACAAAAAGCTACACATTTGTTCATCGCAACCTATATAACAGTCGAAGGCTAGCAAACCAGCGATACTGTTATTTTTTTATGCTTTGTGTTAAAATGGAACAGTGTTCCATTTTAGTAGCAGCTACCGGAGGTATATATGGAAAGAGCCGAGAGTTATTCTACAAAACAACGAGAAGCGATACTTGAATATATCATTTCGCTAGAAGGAGAAGCCGTAAAAGCTTCGCAGATAGTACAACACTTCCAGAACACAACACCGATAGTCGGGCGTACCACCGTCTACCGTCAGCTCAATAAACTGACCCAGAGTGGAGTGCTCCGTAGAGACGTTTCCGATAACACACCGAACGCATTCTACCGGTATGCCACCGCAACAGCTGATTGCCATACACACATGCATCTGAAATGTGAAGTATGTGGAGCATTACAACATCTCGAGTGTGATATACTCTCCGAGATTGAGGCACATATGCTGGGACGACATGCATTCCAGATGAATGCATATAGGACGGTACTGTTGGGAACATGTGAGAATTGCATTCCTAGCAGTCAGTAAATATCGATAGAAAAGAACAGTAAACCACTCTTGGAGGCTTTAGTCTTGAAACGCATATATATATGTATATACATTATATTACTCATATTATCCATGCTTACCGGATGTGGAAAACCTGAGTCTAACGACAAACAGTCAATAGTTTGCACTACGTTTCCCCAGTACGATTGGACCAAACAGATTTTAGGAGATAAGCTAGAACAGTACAATCTGACCATGTTGCTAGATAATCAGGTAGATCTACACAGCTATCAACCCACCGTAAATGATATAGCAAAAATCTATTCCTGTGATCTCTTCATCTATGTAGGTGGTGAGTCGGAAGGTTGGGTGGAGGAGATCCTCAAAGAGGCAGTAAACAACAATATGGTTGTCATAAACCTCATGGAACAGCTCGGAGATACCGTGTTGGAAGAAGAGATTAAAGAGGGAATGCAGCCGGAGAATGAACCGAACGAAGAAGATAATTTTGATGAGCATGTATGGTTGTCGCTCAGAAATGCCAAGCTGCTCTCTTCAGCGATAGCTGACAGCCTATCGATAATAGACAAAGCGAACTCAGAAGACTATCATAAAAATCTGGCAGGATACTTGAATCTGCTATCGGAACTCGATAGCCGTTATCTTGCAGTCACTGATTTAGCAGTTCAAAAGACGTTACTGTTCGGAGATCGAATGCCTTTTAGCTATCTACTCAATGACTACGGTATAGACTATTATGCCGCTTTTGCCGGATGTTCGGCAGAAACTGAAGTCAGTTTTAAGACGGTTATCTATCTAGCAGAAAAGATGGATGAGTTGGGTCTTGAGACGATAATAGTGACCGAGAGCGGAACTACCGATATTGCTAGGACCATCATCA
>WRIP01000153.1 GCA_009782665.1 Oscillospiraceae bacterium | reverse complement strand
ATGATTGAGTTACAGCCATGAGCGATATTCGCGAAAGGCCCGCCGTGGACTAAAGCCGGAGTATTTTCAAGAGTCTGCACGAGGTTAGGTTTTAACGCGTCTTTTAACAAGGCGCACATCGCGCCGGCCGCGTTAAGGTCTGCCGCAGTAACAGGTTTTTCCTCTTTTCCTGCCGTATAGGCAACGATAATCCGTCCGAGCCTTTCTTTAAGGTCATCCATATCTTTGGCCAGACATAAAACCGCCATTACCTCCGAAGCTACGGTAATATCGTAAGAATCTTCCCTGGGGAAACCGTTTGCCTTACCGCCTAACCCCGATGTGATAAAACGAAGCTGCCGGTCGTTCATATCAACACAACGGTGCCAGGTGATCTTGCGGGGATCGATGTTCAGTTTGTTGCCGTGAAAAATATGGTTATCTATCATTGCGGCAAGCAGATTGTTCGCCGCGCCGATTGCGTGGAAGTCTCCGGTAAAGTGGAGGTTAATATCTTCCATCGGGATGAGCTGGGCCCACCCTCCTCCGGCAGCTCCTCCTTTAACGCCAAAGACGGGCCCGAGCGAAGGCTCGCGCAAAGCGGCGATTACTTTTTTGCCCGATTTGGCCAAAGCGTCGGCAAGGCCGATTGTAGTGGTGGTTTTTCCCTCGCCGGCCGGCGTAGGATTGATTGCCGTAACCAGAACGAGTTTTCCGTTTTTTCGATCGGAAATTTCATGTAAAAAACCATGATCGATCTTGGCTTTATATTTCCCGTAACTCTCAAGGTATTCCGGCGGGATACCGGCCTTATTCGCGACTTCATCAATAACAAGAGCGTGTTTTGGAAAAACCGCCTGCGCTATTTCCAAATCGCTGCCGGAAAATTTTTCCATACAATTACAAATCCTGCGCGAGGTACAGATCGCGGTACATACCGGGCTCGTTTATCAGAGTATTATGATTTCCCTGCTGAACGATCTTTCCGTTTGCCAGAACGAGAATTATATCGGCATTGCGCACGGTGGAAAGCCGGTGCGCGATCGCGATAATCGTTCTGTTGCCCTGCAGTTTCGCGATAGCCGCCTGAATCTGCGCTTCGGTCTGCATATCAACCGAGGCGGTAGCTTCATCCAAAATTAAAACGGGAGCGTTACGCAAAACCGCGCGCGCGATGGAAATTCTCTGCTTCTGTCCGCCGGACAGTCTGATGCCGCGCTCTCCCGTTTCAGTTTCAAACTTTGACGGCATATCCATTATGTCGCCGTAAATACCGGCGATTCTCGCGGCTTCTTCAATCTCCGCGGCGGTTGCGGCGGGATTCGCGTAAGCGATGTTATCCGAAATGGTTCCGTTAAAAAGAAATGTATCCTGAAGAACCATTGCAATATTCTTTCTGAGAGACTGAAGTTCAATATCTCTTATATCATATCCGTCTATATAAACGGTTCCTTCTGTCGTATCATAGAATCTGTTTATAAGCCTTGCTAAGGTTGTTTTCCCTACTCCGGTAGCTCCGACAAAAGCTATCATCTTACCTGCTTCAACACTAAAAGATACATTCTTAAGTATCTCAATCTGCTCTTCATAGCTAAAACTAACATTATCAAAGGTCAGATTACCGATAATATTATCAAGCTTTATAGAGTTAGGTCGATCTATTATTCCAACAGGTGTATCAAGTACTTCGAGAACCCTTTCAGCACCTGCGAGTGCTTGCTGAACCCCTTCAATTAGGTTAGCTATTCCGGTTACAGGAGCATAAAACAAAGAGAGATAAAGCATAAAGGCTACAATTATTGATATATCGATCTGATGCAGATATGCAAGATATCCACCAAAACCAACGACAATTACATTCCCTACATGGACAAAAAACTCAACTGTCGGATGGAAGATTGCACTAACCTTTAAGGCTTTTAACATTGCTGTTGTAAAAACATTTGCTTTTACTTGAACCTTATCCTCAGCTTGATTCTGTTGACCAAACGCCTGTATCTCTTGAATTCCGGAGAAATTATCATATAGTTGTGAGCTTAAATCTCCAAGAGATTTTTGCATAACCCTGAAGTTTGGACGTACCTTCTTTGCAAAGTAGTAACCGGAAAGAAGGATTATCGGTATCGGAATACATGTCGCAAGTGCTAACTTCCAGTTAATTGTGAACAAAACTATTGTAACACCAATGAGGGTAAGGATGTTTGTAATAGATTCAGGTAAAAGATGTGCAAACAGATTTTCAAATGTTGCTGTATCACTGATATTTCGGCTTACGAGATCACCACTTTGACTGTTTCTAAAAAAGTCCATCGAAAAGGACTGAAGTGTTGCATAAACCTTTATTCTTATCTCTTCTACCAGATGCCAAGCAGCTTTATGAGGCATATAGTTGCTAAAGAATCGAGTGAATATCCTGAGAAAATATATACCAAGAAGAGCAAAACTAAAACCTATCAGATTTTTAAGTGTTTCTGATGTAAGTCCTGCTACAACCAGCGACGTTATCTGTGATAGTAACCTAGGTCCAATAAGGTTCAATGCTGTATGCGATAGAATAGCTATCACACCAACGATTAATAGAAGATAGTATTTCTTTGCTTCTCGTATAATTCTAAAAAGTGTTTTCATATACTAAAGATCCGTTTCCTGGAGTTCAATCATGTTACCATCAGGATCCTTTAAAAAGACCCAGTAAGCGTTTGGTATATGTCCTAATGGTTTTGGTTCAAAGTAGAACTCAACCCCTTCATCTGACATCCGTTTATATGTGTCAAGTACACTGTCTACCTTTAAACATATATGATGATATCCTGGTTTATTCCATAGTGGGTCTTCAACAGATAATATGGGGTTAAATTGGAACAACTCCAAAACTATTCCATTTGGAGACTCTAAAAAACCAAAATCAGAGTATGCTCCTTTCTCCAATCTATAGAGTGAGGGAGCATCCGCAATAAACTCAGGAGGAAATGTTCCGGTTCTTTTTAGAGTAAATCCAAAATACTTCTCATAGAAAGCAGAGAATTCATTAATGTTAGTTACCGTTATACCTATATGTACAAGTTTTGAATCAGAACTCATATATTACCCTTTCAATTATATTACTAATCAAGATTGTTGCATTTGATGAGAATTTTTGGATACTTCCCAGACATATGCATCTCAAAGGCTTCCTTAACATCCTCAAGTGGGTATGATTTCTCAATAAACGGCTCAAGGTTTATATATTCAAGTAAAGCAAGAGCACGAGGGAATGTATATGGGGAAAGAAATAATCCCTTTATTGTAAGATCATTGTGATAACAATACTCAAAGAGATTTAAAGGCATCTCATATTCTTTTGGATACATCGCTCCATATAAAAGAGTACCTCCCTTTGCTGTTATGGCAGGCAGTATAACTGCTGCAGAAGGAACTCCTGAAACATCGATAACTACATCAAAACCTAATCCATCTGTTATCTTTAAAGCTTCTTCTACTACATTTTGATTTATTGGATCGATAGTGTATTGAGCACCAAAAGAAAGACCAAGAACTCTTCTGTTTTCAATAGGTTCAATAAGGGTTAATGATGTTGCACCATACATATGAAGTATCTGTAGTATTAGCTGACCTATAGGTCCACCACCACTTATAGCTACTCTAGATCCTACCTTCGGATTAACATTATCTGCAGCACGTACTGCAATGGATAATGGCTCAAGCATACACCCCTGTCTTAGACTAATAGAGTCAGGTAGTTTATATACCTGAGATTCGTGCCATATTACGTATTCTCCCATACCGGGGGCTTTTCTCTCTCCTGCATACATACAAAACTGTTGTTGGTTATTCTGGCAGTAGTAACAGGTACCGCAAAAATGAAGAAAATTACCTGCAACTCTGTCTCCTATCTTTATTCCCTTTTTGTATACCTTACTTCCTATCTCTTCAACAATACCTGATATTTCATGTCCTAGTGTTTGAGGTACATTAAATGAGAATGCACCCTCTGCAACATGAGGATCCGATCCACATATTGCACAGTATGCGACTCTTATCTTTACATCCTCTTCACCTAATTCAGCTTCTGCTACATCTATAAGATCAACCTCTCCGCGTTTTTGTGGATCATTATCATTAAGCTTACCAATCTTCGTAACAGCTGCTACCTTCATACTATTGCTCCTTTTAGTTACATTTTAGTAGTATCTTTTGAT
>WRIP01000152.1 GCA_009782665.1 Oscillospiraceae bacterium | reverse complement strand
AAATCTGACAGGTATTTGCCTGTCAGATGCACGGAACAATTTTTATTACTTTGTCAATTGTAGTTTTCTTTAATCATAAACCATTTCTTTAATCATAAACCATTTCTTTAATCATAAACCATTTCTTTAATCATAAACCATTTCTTTAATCATAAACCATTTCTTTAATCATAAACCATTTCTTAATAACAAGAGGATATATGGCAGTGATGAAAAGACCAATGAGTATATATCTAAATGTATCAACTATCATGCCGGTTCCGATGATGAGCTTAAGCCCTTCCTTTACTACCAATACTCCGACAATGCCAATTAGGTACTTAAGTAGCTGTAGCCAAAGACTCTTACACTTAACCGAGAACTGTATAAACTGCTTTTCCAGATACATACCAACCGCAAACCCTACACCAGCACCTGTAGCTTTCAAGCAATCTAAGACGTAATCTTCAGTTATTATACCTGCTGAGTGCAAGCAAGTTGCCAAGATTCCTGTAGCGACTGCAAAGAGAGTAAGTACAGCTGGTATAAACCATTCTCTAGTTGAAGGTTTATCTCCCTTGTCGTAAAACAACACCATGAGTACTGCAATTCCAAAGGTTATAGCCATACTGACCGCAACATCCAGCATAGTATGTACGCCAAGATACATTCTTGAGAATCCGACTAGTAGGAAGATAACAAAACAGAGTATCTTCTGCCAGGTCTTCTTAAGAGATAATCCAATCGTTCCGAATAATGAGGTAGCACTCTGGGTATGCCCACTTGGGAAAGAGTATCCCGAGGCATGCTCTATGGCTGAGGGTACCGGCTTAAAACTACTATCCAATATCCAGGGTCTATCGATTCTAAAGATAATCTTCAGGTCCTGCACCAGTAACCCTGATAGAAAATATGAGATCCCGATACAGTATGCGAGTTTTTTCTCCAAACACCAGAAAATAGCACAGAGTATAACTATTACAACTATCTCCTCGCCGAGTTTTGTAACTAATGAAAACACCGAATTTACCAGATCGCTTCGAATAGATGCTATTACTGAAAGAAATTGCATTGGTCCCTCTCCTTTAGTTAATCTTTAGTTCCATATCGTAATGGGGAATGTCATCTTCAAGATAGAGCTCTGAAACCACCTTAAACCCAAGTCCGCTGTAGAATCCGACCAAGTATGCTTGGCCTGAGATCATAATGGATTTGGGATTAAACTGCTCCGTAATATACTCAATAGCTGTGTTCATTAACCTTCTGGCATACCCCCTGTTTCTGTGATCCTTCTCGGTAGCCAATCTCCCTATTGCATAGGTCGGGAAGGTAACTCCTGGACTAAGTATCCGACAGCATGCAGCGATACTATCTTCATCTCTGATGATAAGATGTAATGCCTGAAGATCATTCCCGTCAATATCATCATAAGCGCACTCTTGTTCAACAATAAAAACATCACTCCTGAGTTTAAGGATTCCATAAAGGTCCTTTGGGATAAGCTGATTAAACTCATAAATTTCTATCGAACAGTCCATATCTCTCCTTTAGCCTAAAATTGCGAGTATTATCTGAATCATACTTGGAAACAATAGTATTACCAACACCAGTCTTGTGGTCTGCATTATGGCGATTTTAGGGGTATCGGCTCCAAAATCTTCCGATAACAACGACATTTCGGTTATTCCACCGGGTGTACTGGCGAGTAAACAGGTAACAAAATCTAGCTTGGTCAGTTTATGTATAATATATGAAAGACCGAAAACAAAACAAATGATTCCGATGAACATGATAACTGCCGGTATTAAGAGTATGTTCAGCGACTTAATAGTATCCATGTCTATCGACACCCCTATATATGCTCCTGCGAGTATCTGCTGGTAGGGGCGTATTACAGTGGGAAACACTGCTTTACCACAGAAGATACTGTAGAATATAGAGAGAATCATAGCACCGATAATAGAGCCTGCCGGTACAGAGAGCAGTTTCAATCCCACTCCCCCAATCGTCGCTATCATGAATAGACCGATGAGCAACATTATTTCTCTCTTATTATATCTAAAAGGTTCCGATGGTAGATGAGAAAAACTACCAGTTTGACTTTCTTGACCAACCTCGGCTGTTCTTGTTGTCGGATTAATCAACTGAACATCGGTTCTGTCAATAACCTGTGGTCCAGTATAGTGTGTTTTCTTCACCACATATTTAAATATGAGCGGTAACGTAGTGATGATGAATATGATTCTGAGCATCTGCATGATGGCGACATATGCGGTATCAGCACCGAGGTCCGCAGAGATTACTGCCATATCGGAAGCACCTCCCGGAGTTACCGCAAACAATGAGGTAACAATATCCAACTCGCTGAATCGGAACACAGCAGTACCAAACAGGATGTTCAATCCTACCATACCGGTAATCAATATGATCGTCGCAAAGATGATACTCTTCATCGATTTAGCTTCATCCTTGCCGATACGGCTGCCTATCATGGCACCGGTAGATATCTGTAATGCCGTTCTGACATTCTCATAGAACACCCCATGCATGGTATATATGTTCAGTATTGCCGCTGCAATCATCGCACCGACCATCGCTCCCATAGGTATCTTCAATTTGTGAAATACCAAACCTAAACCGGTTGAGACTATGATGGTCAATGCAAACCACAGTAAATCACTCATAGAAGATAAACACCCCATCCTATATCTCGACTTCTTGAAGTCGAATGAGTACCTCTGTATATATCTCAATAGCTAGCATCATATCATCGATATTCAAGGCTTCATTCTTCATATGTGCTGCACCAACCCAATCTGGGTATTTGTTATCCTTAAAATCCGGTCCAAATGCGACCGCATTGTTCAGTTTTCTGGCATAGGTACCTCCTGACATTACATAGGGTGTGCCATCCTTCCCGGTGAGCGATTCATATATCCCCCTGAGCGTTACAATAGCAGGCAGGTTGGGATCGAGATAGAACGGAGGCATACTCCGGGTATTTTCAAGCGACAAGTCATTGACTTCCGCTAAGGCTGCCATCTTTTGCTGTAGAGCTTGTTGAGTCATAGCAGTTGGGTATCGCACATTAATGTTTGCACGATATCTGCCTTCCGCTTTTGAAGCGACTCCTACGATTATTGTAAGAGGGGTAAATATTTTGTCATCACAGTCAATTCCGATAGCTTTTCCGTAAACATCGCCAGCAATCGAGGTGATGAATCTGGCTATCTTAAGCTCATCATCGGACAGTATCTCTGTCTTAATAAGGAAGTTTAACAGTTGGTTAATGGCATTAACTCCTGAAAAAGGAGTACCAGCATGTGCAGTTACACCAGTTGCCTCTACCTTAATACCATCTACGGTTTCGGTAAGAGATATTCTGTCATTACCAAGAGCCACTTCTCTAAGTCGCTCTAGAAACTCAGCTTTAACCAGACACTGCGCATAGTCAGGTACCACGTTGAAGGCTAGCCCTCCTTCTAAACATATAACCGCAGATTCACCTAGCTGTCGCGATACAAAATCTGTTTGATATATGCCCTTCTCTCCGTGACATACCGGAAAATCGCTGTCTGGGGTAAATGTAAAGCCAGGTTGTACGAAGTTCTCTGTATAGTATTCAGCATCGGTCATGCCCGATTCCTCATCGACACCGATGATGAGACGTACACCGTAGTTTAGCGGTATGTTTTGTTCTTTGATATACTTCAATGCATAAAGGCTCATGATGAAGGGACCTTTATTATCTCCGACACCTCTACCAACCAAAAACCCTTCCCGTTCGGTGAGTTCATACGCCGGACTATCCCATCCTTCACCCTCAGGAACTACATCGAGATGAGAGAAGACACCGATGTGTTTTTCCATCGGTCCGTAATCTGCCAGCGCTATCATTCCCTCAGCATCGGTAGTTTCGAAGCCTTCACGCTTACACATTTCAATCGCTAGTAATTGCGTATTTCTGATCTCACGTCCGAATGGTGCACCATCTTCCGGTTGTGATTTTACGCTTCTTACCCCAATCAGGGTGGAAAGATCGTTGATAATATTGTCCTTATTTTGTTGCAAAAATGACTTAATATCCATAGTCGCAGTTCTCTCCCTTGGTGATATATGTTTTGCTGTGTTGCTTAAGACTATTATACCCTTTTTTCGACAGTGAGTCATCACCTCCGAACTGTTCCTACATTGGACAAA
>WRIP01000151.1 GCA_009782665.1 Oscillospiraceae bacterium | reverse complement strand
ATATTATTCATTCGCTTTATTCTCCTTTGCAATCAACTGCTTCTTAGTCATATCCACCTGTTGTAGCCTGAATTCAAATGCCTGTTTATCCCTGAAGGAAATCGTCTCGAGAATTACCCCTCCGAAGAATGCGAAAATACCGCAGAGTGCGACAAACACACAGACAATGAGGGTAGGAAACTTCAGTACCAAACCGGTGTTAATGAACGGAATCAACACATATGGGATAAAGAAGGCTACAGAAATACCCACCAGCAGCAGTGCTATGGTACCGAAGAAACTCAGCGGCTTGTTATTCCGGAAGAGATTAAAGATGGTACCTAATACCCTCAGTCCATCGGAATAGGTGTTTAGTTTTGATACGCTTCCCTCAGGTCGATCCCTATATGCGACCGGCAGCTCCACAATCGACATGTTGCGACTGATAGCATGAATGGTCATCTCAGTCTCTACCTCAAAGCCTTTTGAGAGTACCGGGAAAGTCTTAACAAACTCATAACTGAAGGCTCGGTATCCCGACATGATGTCTTTAGCCGAACGTTTAAACAACATATTGATGGTACCTCTGACCATACGGTTACCAAAGCTATGAAATCTACGTTTGTTCTCGGTAAAATAGCTACTACTCAACCGGTCACCGACTACCATGTCTATCTTATCATTCAGTACTAATTCGGTCATCTCTTTGGCATGTTCTAGTGGATAGGTATTGTCCCCGTCAATCATGATATAGCAGAGGGCATCGATTTCACGAAACATTCGGCGAATCACATTACCCTTTCCCTGCTGAGACTCTCTTCTCACGATGGCACCTTCTCGGGCAGCTATGGTTGCGGTATCATCGCTTGAGTTATTATCATAGACATAGATGGTTGCTTCGGGAAGTAAACGTTTGCAATCTTGGACGACGGTACCCACCGTCGCCTGTTCATTGTAACAGGGTATCAATATCGCGATTTTATCCACAGTATCCTCCAAATCTAAGACATAAAGGCAAACAACGACGCAATCTGTTGAAACTTCACTGGATCGGTATCCCGAAGAGGATATGAGATATCAGTAAAGCAGAGCAAAAACTGGAACCCGAATGTAACTAACATTGTAACAACTATCAATGAGCGGAGTGAAGCTAATGCACGAATAGATGATGAGTCTTGATAGTTCATAAACAGTCTGAGTAGGACGAATATCGCAATCAAGAGAAGCATAAAGGTAAAGTCGGGGTAGTATCTCGGGAGTATTCCGGCCATCTCGGTATCTGCAATCACAACTGTAATTGCAGATACTGCCAGTGTCACCAGTAGTCGTATAATCTCCTTACTGCCTAAGAATATCTGTTTAGCCTTTAGGATAAGTAATGACCACACTGCAAAGGCATTTGTGGCAAACAGACCTCCGAAGGTCGCTTCATTTATATTGGTACCGACATACTCTATGGTTAGTGATACTGGCTTTATGTATGGGAACACTAAATCAATCGCACCCGGTTGTATAAGATAGACGAATAATCCCGGCCAGATACGCTCAAACACAAACCCTCTGACGGTCATATCGTTACTGGTTAGGTTATAGTTGGCACCGAAATCCAAAACACTGCCGAACCGCATGAAGTTGTACCACATGGTAAGAGCGGCTACTGCAATAACCGGCAGTACCAGTGCCGTGGTCTGTTTGATGCTTTTCTTTGAAAACAGATTTCTATTGGTGAATACTTCCTCAAAGAGCAGTGAGGCTACTGGTATAAAGGTTATGAGAAACTGAGGTCGTGAGAGTGCATTGAGTGACATTAACAGTGAAGCAAACAGCAACCTGATACAGGAAAGACCATCCGGTTTCTTAGCGGAGATATATAGGAAGAGACTACCGGTGGTCATGGCAAGTGAAAGTATTATGGGAAACGAATAGAAATCAGGACGATGGGCTATATATACGGCCCCCGAAGACATTATGAAAAGACTCGAAAGTATGATATACAGACAGAATCCGGTCCGATTAAACCAACGCTTTATGATAGCTGCTACGAGCAACATTGAGAAGATAGTAAAAGCGATAAGACAGATGTAAATACCGAAATAGCTTGGGGCATGGGTCCCGGTTATGAGGTAGTATGGGAGGTAATAAAAGACTGCCGGCAAGACACCGAAATAACAGTAATACGCTCCGTCAAAGTATGCGTGATCCCATAATGCTATCTCTCCCGTTTGTGCTTCCATTGCTATTCGAGCGGACAGATCATAGGGATTACTCATCGACACTAACCAGTCAGGAGGACTGTCTAGTAACGATAATCTACCAGAAGACAATGCTTCAGCTAAGCGATGATACTGACTATCGTACTCCCGCGCTGCCGTAACAAAAAAGCTGTTACTGGTGGTGAGTATTCTAAAAATGATAATAAAGACTATTGCAACTGTACAACTGACGATAATCTTCAGTGTCTTCATGTTTTTAGACAGTAACTGTAACTGCCAGATTTCACCTCTAGGGCGTAACAGATAGCATACACATATGAGAGCAAACAAAACCATCATACGCAGAGGAGAAAAGACAAAAGGTACTCTTGAGTTGAAGCTAATGTTCTTAATCTCAAGAGTATCATATGTGTCACACATAAAGCTGACTGTCATAGTATCTGTGATACCGTTTAGGAATACCCGGTGGTATTGTGAACGTTCAACTGCAGCAACAGACCTCAACGTTACCGAGGTTTGACCGTAGCTGTTTCCAGCATCATCATAGGTTAATCTGTAGTCAACATATTCTCGTGAAAACGTCTTCGCATCGATATGGATGTTCTTTATCTGATTTGATATACCGTTAAATGTTACTGTTGCGTTCGATCTATCGAGTATATGATAACATCCATCAACGTCCGTTTCGGTCATACCGGTTATCTCGGTTTCATAGTCAAAAGCACGAAGTTCAATAAACGACATAGATTCGAAATATCTGAAATTAAACAGCAATACTTCAAGTAATATAACACCGAATGCAAATATGACGAACAGTAAAACAGTTCGTTTGGTCCCGCTAAGACTTAACTTTTTTACGGTTCTATCTTTTAGCTTCATAAAATCCCCTGAAGTGATACTCCGTTTTAGTATCCGTAAATCTATACTGATACAAGTATAGTCTTTGACCAACGCTTTGTCATTAGTTCATACTCATGTCGTAAAAAGATTGATGCCAGAAAGATAAGAAAAACAATAGGATATATCAACGAGTGTCAGACCGATTATTTTTCTCCTCTAGTCATGAACACACAGCACTCCTTGCAATTCGTACAACTATGACATCCACTTCCTTCCTGTCTTTTACTCCAAAGATAAATAACAATTAATGCGAGTGTCAGTGCAACTGTAATTATGATTATTATATCAAAACCATTCATATCCTTAACCTACCAAATCCAGGATGCGATATATGATGAATGCGATTAGCCAGGCAACTCCTGACTGATAGATGACCGTAAAAATGCTCCACTTTAGACTCTTAAACTCACGTTTAATGGCAGCTACAGCCGCTACACAGGGAGTGTATAACAGTGAAAATATTAGGAAACTGAATGCAGCTTGAGGAGTAAAGAGCGTGTGCAGTGAGCCTGCTAGTTCGGATACAGTTGAGGAGGTTAGTACGGCCAATGTGCTGATAACCGCTTCCTTTGTAGTAAACCCAGTAATCAGAGCAGTTGAGACACGCCAATCGGAAAATCCGAGTGGGATAAAAACCACACTTAGCAACTGACCTACTGCAGCTAAAATACTATCGCTACTGTGTAAGACAGGATTAAAACGCAAGTCAAATGTTTGCAGGAACCATATGACAACAGTCGTAAGAAAGATAACGGTGAATGCACGTGTAATGAAGTCTTTAGCTTTCTCTCTGAGTAACAACAGCACCGTTTTAGGAGAAGGAAACCGATAGTTTGGTAGCTCCATCACAAAAGGTACCGGTGCACCTTTAAACAACGTTTTGTTCATGATGAAAGCTGAGCTAACTCCTAATGCTATCCCGAGGAGATAGAGTGACATCATTATAAGAGCTTGGTATCTCTCAAAAAAAGCGGCAGTAAACAGTGTATATATCGGAAGCTTAGCACTACAGCTCATAAACGGGGTGAGCAGTATGGTCATCTTCTTGTCGCGTTCACTCGGCAAAGTGCGAGTTGCCATGACCGCAGGAAC
>WRIP01000150.1 GCA_009782665.1 Oscillospiraceae bacterium | reverse complement strand
CCTCTCGTGCGAGTTCCATGGAATTGAGCGTAAAACTCTTATCCGAGCGTTTACATGATACCTTAAAAGTCTTTGCATTCATCAGTTGCTGTTTGAGATATTTAACTGCATCCTGTGAGATAGTATTTAGATTCTTTGCGGTTATCATGGCTTTATGCAGTGCCGAGATACCGAATACTCTTGAGGTCAGCTCGAGCGCTTTATTGATATCGGCAGCTTCATTCATTGGTTCGATATATATGGTAGACTGCGCCTTATATACCTTGAACTCACCAGCTAAAGCGATTCTACGCTTGATTGTTTTTATGAGTTGAGCTTCAAATTCCGGACGATTTTGGCCTTTAAGTGCCAGTTCTCCGTATTTTGCCAGTATTATTTCTTCCATCTGTTTCCTGTTATCTTATGTTCTAATGAGCTTAGCTTTTGCGATTTTTATGAGTTCAACGAGCGTATCTATATCATTTTTCAATGTGTCTTTACTAAAACTAACCCGTATTGAGGATTCCACTAGACTACTATTTAATCCCATCGACAAGAGTGTGTGAGAGCTGTTGAGTTTAGAGCAGGCTGCTCCATTACTGACTAATACACCGTTTTCGTCGAGAAAATGCAGTAAAGTCTCAGATTTGAATGAGGGAAGCGAAAAATTCAGAATATATGCCGAACCATCATTTGGCGAATTGATGACTAGACCATCAATAGTTTTAAGCTGTGCTCTTAGGTATTCGTTAATCTCCTGTAATCCGGCAGTGGTTTCGTTCGTCATATATATGGTTGAAGCTAATGCAAAGGCAGAGGCAAATGCCAGGTTCTCGGTACCGCTACGCAAACCTCGTTCCTGCTTTCCACCATGGATAATCGGTTCAATATGAAATCCTTTTCTGACGTAAAGTGCCCCTATGCCTTTGGGACCGTGTATCTTATGTGCTGAGATTGCTGCGGTATCTATTGCTGAATGCTTTAGATCTACGGGGTATTTCATGAATCCCTGTACCATATCACTGTGAAAAGCGGTTCTGGTATTGATGAGTTTGACCTCTTTAGCTAAGCTGACTACATCAATTATACTGCCTATTTCATTATTCACCTGCATGGCACTGACTAGAACCGTTCTATCATTGACGCTGCTTAGCATCTCACCGATATCAACCGTTCCATCACCCTGCGGTTGTATCTCATGTACCTTGAATCCCTCTTTTGACAGAGCCTCGAGAGTCATATATACGCTGGGATGCTCATATCCACTCACTACAATTTCATTGCCGAAGTTTTTTCTGACCCTGGCACTGCCGACGAGAGCTATATTGTTTGATTCGGTTCCTCCCGAGGTAAAATATACCTCCTCCACCTCACAATGTAGTTTCTCTGCGATGGTTTTACGGGAAGATTCTAAATGCTTAGCAGCTTTGAAGCCGTCGGAATAGAGGGCAGAAGGATTGTGATTATATTCACTGAGCACCCTAATTATCTCATCGCGTACGGTATCTTCTATCATGGTAGTAGCAGCATTATCTAAGTAAATCATACCCATATTATACTCCAGCCGTGAGGTTTTTATCAAATCACTCCGTTAACTGGAATATCACTACTGTTGCGGTTTTTCAAGAAGCAAATCCACCGTGTACTTATCGGGTTTCACATAGATGGTTTTTTGATTAGTGTACACGACCATACCGCTTCTTTGACCGGCTGCCTTCTTGACATGGCGTATCTCGGTATAGTCGACTGCGGTCTGCCCACCTTGTTTATGGATACTGTTGAATGCAGCAATTAATGCAGCTTCGGTCAGTGCGAGATCGGTTGGTGTTCTATTTTCAAGCAGCAGAACGGTATGACCTCCCCCTCCCTGCTTTACATGAAACCAAAGATCGGTTTTTTCTGCAGTACGCAATGTCAATCGCTCGTTTGCCGAATTGTTTCTGCCGACTAATACCTTGAATCCGTCACTGGTGATATAGTTCAAGAAATCACTCGTCTTTCTTTTACTGCGTTTATCCTTTAGTTTGTATGCCTTGAGATATCCCGCATGATGTAGTTCTTCCCTGATAGCTAAGAATTCATCTTCGGTAACTGCCATCTCCACTTCGTACTGTACCGACTTCAGATACTCTATCTCCTGCCTGCCTTGTTCTAGAAGGTCGACTAGAATACTCTGTGCGGTGGTGAGTTTACGGTATTCGCGGTAGTAACGTTGAGCGTTTTGATTGGGAGTTCTCATCGCGTCTAACGGTATCTCGACAGAGTTGTCATCATAGTAATTGAATAGAGTTACACTGTTCATACCTTTTTCTAAGCTGTGAAGGTTGACGGTTAACAACTCACCATATAGTTTAGCTCGATCAGCTTTATCGGTTTGATTCAACTCCTCTTCTCTAGAATGCTGCCGCCGTATAACCCGCTCGAGTAGAGTATTAATCTGTTTCTTCAATCCTGCTGAACGCAACTGTCTCAATCCTTCGCGCTCACGTTCGGTGTAGTATCTATCCAACATTTTGGATACGCTGTCAAAGCGTTCCATCAACAGCGGTAGATAATGCCTCAGTGGTATAAAGGAATACTCTGTAGGATCCCCGCCATCATATATGATATATAGCTCTGTGTCTTTGTCAGCAGCTGCTTTCTTAGTATCATCAATTTTGAGTCTGAGCAGTATCTTATGCCCATCATCTAATCGGTCGGCATAAACATCCCACATATTTACCGCATACGAAATCTCATAACAGACAACCGGACTAATACCGGCGACAACCGAAAGTATAGCGTCTGAGAGTGGTTTTGGTTGTTTAGTAATTTCTTCTATCAACAGGTTAGTTTCTGTGGTAGTGAACGGCAACTTATTCTGCACCGGAGGCATAGTGAACTCAACCCCAGGGAAGATTCGGCGCTTGTCTGACTGTTCGGGATCGATATGTCTCAGTGCATCGATAATGCGGTTTTGTTCATTTATGAGGATGATGTTGGAGTATCGACCCATCATCTCGATAGAGAGTTTGAGCTCTACTCTGTCCCCCTTCTCGTCGAGGACAGCAAACACCATGAAAATCATCCTCTCATTTTCCACCGAAGATATATCCTTAACACGTCCGCCCGAAAGATACTTTCTGAGCAGCATGCAGTAAGATATTGGTTGTGCCGGGTTCTCATATTCATTTTCGGTGAGGTGTATCCGCGACATGCCAGAACGCGCTGAGATAAGTATTTTTTTTGGACCGTTTCGAGTTCGGAAACTCAGCAATACAATATCTCTTGCAGGCATGTTTATTCTGTCGATATATGAAGCAATCAGCTCTTGCTTTAATTCCGATGCGACTTTACTGAGTATGACCGAGTCAAGTGCCAACGTCACTTCCTCCTTTTGGTTATGTTAAACATATTTGTATGGGTCAGCAGAAGAAGTCACCATACGGCAGTCAGCCTTATGACCTATTCTTGCCTTCACCTTATCCATGAAGGCAGTAAAACCCACTATCTCACTGGAATAGTGTCCGACAACCGCTAGTAGGCACCCTCTATCTTGTGCTTCGAGTGATATATGATACTTAGCTTCTCCGGTTACCACAGCATCTACATCATCATCAAGCACTTCAAATATCTCACCACAGGCCCCTGCGGCCACCGCAACCTTGGATATATCTCGGTGTCCTTCTACCAGAGTTATCATTTGGTCAGGAAAGAGGCTTTTGAGTTTCCCTGTGAATTCAGCTACTGTAAGTGGAGTTTTGTAGATTCCGAATCTGGCTAGTCCATCATAGATTTCTGTCCGGTTATCTAGTTCTAACAGATCAAACAGAATATCCGAACTACCGGGTCTAGCTCGATCATAGTTGGTATGTGCGACAACTAGCGATATGTCATTCTTTATCGCATTGGCAATCGGGGTGTTATATGAGATTGCTTTAACACCTCCAAACATCACCGGGTGATGGCTCACTATATGTTTGCAGTTCAAGGATACCGCTTCCTTGATTACCGCATTGGTGATATCGAGTGAAAACAATACTAAGTTTCCACCGACCTTAGCATCATACAGTATCCCAGAATTATCATAGTCCAGTGCTAATGAAAAAGGTGAGATTTCGTTGATTATGTCATATATTTCTTTTGTTGTTATCATAGTTCTAAATACTCTTTGTAGTGAGCTCTGATAAATTCTAATAGCTCTTGGTCTTGCTGCAGTTTAATGTTGTTTTGATGATTCGTTTTGGCTTGTTTCAAACCT
>WRIP01000149.1 GCA_009782665.1 Oscillospiraceae bacterium | reverse complement strand
GGTTTAAGATCGACATACATCTCTATCGTCGTGAGATCGGGTATATCAACTAGACAAGCAGACAGCGACAGTACTAGGGGTCCCGACAGACCGAAATGGGTGAACAACATCTCTCCGAGCTGCCTGTAGATAATCTCATTGTCTTTTTCCGCGAGCAACTCAACATTTCTGAGCGACAATCCCTGTAGCTTAGCTTCATCTCCGTTACATATGAGAGGAACTAATGAAGGTCGGGTAGGAGTAATAGTATGTCCTAGACGTTCTGCTAAAACATATCCCTCTCCAGTGCTACCGGTCTTGGGGTAGGATAATCCACCGGTAGCTATGACCACCGCTCTAGTGACTATCTCACGCTCATTATCTATCTCTATTGTTTTTAACTTGCCGTCGGTGAGCTTAATGTCAGTTACGATACCTTTTTTGAAGTTGACTCCCTTTTGTTTTGCTGCGGTGATTAGTGCTTCTGCCACATCATGTGCGTTGCCTTTAGCTGGAAACACTCGATTCCCGCGTTCGGTCACAAGTTTCAGATTCAATCCTTCGAAAAACTCCATTATCTGCTGCGGGGTAAAGGCAGAGATGCTACTGTATAGGAAACGGGAATTACTTCGTATTTGTGACATAAACTCCTGTATCTCACAGTTGTTGGTGAGATTACATCTACCCTTACCGGTTATCCGTAGTTTTTTAGCCAACTGACGGTTCTTATCAATGACCATCACCTTAAGACCTCGGTGAGCTGCATGTATTGCAGCCATCAGTCCTGCCGCACCACCTCCGATTACCGTAACATCATATGAAAGCATTTTCACCTATTATCCCTTTTTCGTAGACCCCGTATTCGTCCCAGATACCTTCCAGTTCTTGTAGCGTCGTTGAGAGTTCCTCACTCCGTTTAGTCCCGACCGCAACCAGTAGTGCATTAACTACCGACAGTGGCGCAACCAACGAGTCGACGAACGACACAATCTCGCATTTGGCAGTCAGCAGAATATCCGCATGAACCGCAAGGGGGGAGAGTGGGGAATCGGTGATGGCAATAACCTTGGCATTGCGACGTTTGGCATAGCTAATGGCTTTCGCGGTACTCTGTGAGTAGCGAGGAAAGCTGATGCCTATCATGATATCTCCTTCATCTATGGCACGTATCTGTTCAAACATCTCACTGGTCGATGTGCTCGCGATGAGCTTGACATTCTTGAACATCATCGAGAGATAGTAGGTGAGAAAATTCGCCAGAAAGAAGGAACTGCGCACACCCATAACATATATACTACCGGCTTTTGTAATGGCATCCACCGCTGCTTCAAACTGTTCCCGTGAGACATTGAGGATACTTTTTTTGACACAATCCGCATCCAGCGACAGCACCTTATCTACAATATCTTCTTCCCCGATGAGAATGTTACCTATTCCCAGTCTTTGCAGCGAATTCAATTGAATTTTAACCGCCCCAGAGAGTTCCCTCAGGAACTCGGGATAGCCGGAGTATCCGAGATTCTTAGCAAACCGCACGACGGTCGATTCCGATACATCCGCCAGCTTACCAAGTGTAGCTGCACTCATATATGCCGCTTCATCGTAGTGAGCTAGAATATATTGTGCAATTGCCTTATGTCCTTTGGATAAGGAGGGAAGCTGAGAACGAATAATGCTAAGAGGATTTCTATCCATATATTCACCTTTCCTTTTGTTCCAAATCTATCTGTCCTTGATATATGTTATTCAATCCGGTTCAGTATGTATCCGGTTTGGTCGACTAAACTGAAACATTCCGTAATGCCTTGTGACACTAACACCTCTTTTGTCTCGGTAATGAGTATCATATCGAACTCACCGTGGTTTCGCCAGAATTCAATGGCTCTATCCTTCCCCATGATAAATAGTGCAGTAGAATATCCGTCTGCCGTTGTAGCCGAAGGCATGATTACGGTGACCGATAGCAGATCACTGACTGCTGGGTATCCGGTGACGGGGTCAAAGATATGATGATAGTTAATCCCGTCCTCGGTATAGAATCGTTCGTAACTGCCGGAGGTCACCACCGAGCAGTCGATGATGTTCAGTACACCGACGATAAGGTGCTGCTTGAGGGGATCCTCTAGACCCACATTCCAGAGGGTTTTGTCTGGTTTCATCCCGAGTGTGAGTACGCTTCCTCCCAGTGAGATCACCGCACTATGTATATCGTAATCATCGAGAATGCTCTTTATGCAGTCGGAGAGATACCCTTTGGCTATAGCGCCTAAATCAATCTTTTGCTTCCGGCCTAGCTTTATCTCCGAGTCAGTAAGCTCAATACGACCCCCGTCCACAGATTTCAATAACTCTGTCAGCACTGCATCGGATGGTCGATGATAGTCTTTAGTATAGAAACCCCAGGCTTCAACCACCGGAGCGATGGTTATATCGAACGCTCCGTCGGTTTCGGTATATATCTCGATAGCTGCTTTGATGACCGCAGCGGTATCTTCACTAATGGCTATCGTTTGTTCAGATGATTGGTTAATTTGAGATAGCTCACTGTCCATATTGGTTACCGAGAACAGCTGCTCTAAACGATAGATTTCGGTTTCGCATGCGGTAAAGGCAGCGGTTGCCTGTTTTCCGTAGAGAGTGAGAGTCATCGCGGTATCCATGGCGAAAACAGTTCCCGTTGCCGACAGGTTTCTGCTACAACCAACAGTCAGAATCACCATCATCGTCGTAAACAGCACAGATACTCTTTTCTTCATCACTCCACCCACTCTGGCCAACGGTTTCTAAACAACACAACACTCGCTGCCATGAGTGTAAATGCTCCCACTACGATGAAGGCGGTTTTCACCCCGTATAGATCAGCTACCAATCCGGTTAATGCAGGTCCGATGGTCATACCAAGTCCGTAGATTGATTGAAACACCGATGCAGCAGCTGAACGAAGCTGTGGCTCAATACCTCGTATTGCCAGTGAGTTCAACATAGTTTGTATCAATCCGCGGGGACCGGAGGTGATGAGGGTGAAGAGGAGAATAAGAGGGATACTTTCAGTCAACCCAGTTAAGACTAGCATCAGTGATACGAGTAAAAAGGATATGAAGATGGAGGGTTTGTATCCCACCCTACGTTCGAAAAAGGTACCGGACAACAGCGAGGTGACAATGCCTAGCAGCGAAGCAAAGGCACTTCCAAGACCGAGGATTATATTTGATCCACCGAGGTTCTTAAGAATATTCGGCACAAAACCCAACACCCCAGAATATACAGCTATCTGCATCACCACCGCTAATAGGGAAAAATATATGAGATCAGGGTTTCGCAACATCATTAAGAAATCCGATAGTTTCGGTGATGGTTCAGATGTTCGCTTGGCATCTGGCAGGATAAATACTAGCGACATTCCAATAATTGCGGTTATCGATGAGATAATAAAGGTGAGACGTTCAGAGAAGACGGAAGCGATAATGCCTCCGGCAACGGTGGCAACCACCTGTCCCAGATAGGTGGTGGTTCCGATTGTCCCCATCCCTTTCGACTGTAGGTCGACCGGAAGATAACTGCAGTAGTTCACCATGAAGATAGCCCAGGTCGCAGCCGACAGACCAGCAAGCGAGCGACCTAGCAGCATCATTATGGCTGAGTCAGCCAAGAAGAATATCAACCCGGATATGACCGAACAACACATCCCGAAGATCATAAAGGGTTTCTTTTTACCCATCCTGTCGGATACAACCCCTATCGGTATTCGCATTATGAGCTGAACCAATCCGTAGGATGAGAGTATGGTACCTATCATGGTATATGATATATCCATCATCTCACAGTAGGTACCGAGGATGGGTACATAGACATATATGGAACACCAGTAGAGACAGGTGGTAATATATGCTGCTGTAGCGGTGTTTCCCCCGCTGACCGTCGACAGTTTCTTCATAGAATACCTGTTACCTCTTGCTTACATATCAGGATTATATCACCTTGAATTGTGATTTCATAGAAATATACCTCAAATTCTGTTTATATTTCCTTCAGAATGGAATATAATTTGAGACAGTCAGCAAGGTAGAGTAACGATCGACCATAGGAGCAACGGTCAATAACCCACCGCTTACAGAAGCGGGGGCTTGTAAAAGACCTTATTGATTAGTCTAAGTTCTTTTAAAGAACTACGTTACTTAAGAATATATAGGCACTTCAGAATACTCCACTAGTTCTGAACACTGCGGTAAGTGATTAAACAATTCTG